>CAIJRY010000098.1 GCA_903823215.1 uncultured Spartobacteria bacterium | reverse complement strand
TCGGAAGCGCGGCGGAACGGGGTGGACTGGGTTTTTTCGCCGATGATCGATGTGACGTTCGAACCGCGCTGGGGCCGCATCGCCGAAGGCTACGGAGGGTCCCCTTACGGCACTTCGGTTTTTGGAGTAGCAGCGGTCAAAGGGTACCAGGGGGAGACGCTGGACTCTTCGGATACGGTTGCCTGCACCCTCAAACATTTTGTGGCCTACGGGGCCTCGGAAGGGGGACGAGATTACTCTTACACCGATGTCTCCTCAGTGCGTCTCTGGGAGATGTACCTGCCCCCCTTTGAAGCGGGTGTTAAGGCCGGAGCATCCGCCATCATGAGCTCCTTCAATGATCTCAACGGAGTGCCTCTCACTGCGAACCATGACCTGCTCACCGGAGTGTTGCGTGAGCGATGGGGATTCAAGGGAGTGGCGGTGACGGATTATGGCGCCATCGGTCAACTCGTCACTCAAGGATTTGCGGAGAACTGCCGCGACGGGATCAAACTAGCCATTAACGCAGGGATTGACATGGACATGGTCCAATTCAGCACGAGGGATTATCTGCCGCAGTTGGTGGAAGAGGGCGCGGTTTCCCGGAAACGCGTCGATGAAGCTGTCCGAAGAATCCTCCGGATGAAATTCGCGCTCGGTCTTTTTGAGCACCCCTATGTGGTGGAGGGAGCCACAATCTCCCCCGAACGCAGCAAGGAAGGTGGGCAACTCGCGGAGGATGTGGCAACGCAGTCCTTGGTTCTGCTTAAAAACGCAGAAAACAAATTGCCGATCTCTCGAAAAATACACCGGATCGCGCTGATTGGACCGGCGGCCAGAGACAAGTCGGAAGTCTTGGGATCCTGGATATATGCCGCAAATCCCGACAAGACGATTTCCGTCGAGCAAGGCCTGCGGGACGCGCTACCTGCCAGCGTCAGTTTGCAAACTGAACGAGGCTGCGAGTTCGACAACGACAATCGCAGCGGTTTCACTGCCGCCCTGAAGCTGGCCCGACAATCCGATCTGGTCATCCTCTGCGTCGGGGAAACGGCAAAAATGTCCGGCGAGAACGCCTCGCGCAGTTCGCTGCGCTTGCCGGGAGTCCAGGAGGAACTGGCCATGGCCCTTGCCGAAACCGGCGTACCGATTGTGCTGGTAATCTCTTCGGGCCGCCCGTTGGAACTCCAACGCCTGGAACCAAAAATAACGGCCATCCTTGCCATCTGGCAGCCCGGATCCAAGGCCGGTTCAGCGGTGGCGCAGGTTTTGACGGGGCAGTGTAATCCCTCGGGACGACTTGCGGTGACCTGGCCGCGCAGTAGTGGGCAGATTCCCATCTATCATAACATGCATCCGAGGCGTGATGGAAAATACGCAGGGGATTACCAAGACTTGCCAACGACGCCGCAATACGAATTCGGCTATGGCCTTTCCTATACGAAGTTCAGCTATAGCCCCATTGTTTTGAATTCCAAAACCGTCAACCCAGGAGGCGAATTGCTGGCTGAAGTCACCGTCACCAATACCGGCAACATGGATGGAGCTGAAACGGTCTTCTGGTTTATCCGTGATCCCGTCGCCTCAATCACCCAGCCCATCAAGGATCTCAAGCACTTCGAGAAAGCTGTCATTCCTGCCGGAGCAAGCCGCGTCTTCAGCTTCGCCATCCAGCCGGAGCGGGATCTGGCCTTTCGCAATGGTCAGGGCGATTCCGTTCTGGAGAGCGGCAGCATCAAGCTGATGGCAGGTGGGCAAGAAGCTATTTTCCGCGTGAAAAAATAGGGTCCAAGCTCAGGGGTGCCTCACGAAATACGAATCAAGACATGAAATCTTTAGCGAACCGGGGTGCCGATGCTGGTCATTGACCCGCTCGATTTCGAATCCGACGGGAGGATCGTAAAAAAGTCGCCTTCGTAAACCCCTCAGGTGATCCCGTTGCCATAGCATGACAAAACGCACCCTGAAATTCTGCGGATGAGGATGTTCCATCCATCATGAATGGAGTTAAAAGCTTAACCATCCGCAAAGGGGAAGAATTTTATCTCTGAGGGGAAGGGATCAGTATCCACTGCATTCCGGCCCATTGTGCTGCTTCTATGCCTGCTGGGCTGTCCTCAAAAACAAGGCACTCATGGGGAGAAATTCCCAACAGGCGGGCAGTCTCCAAAAACGGTTCAGGAGAAGGTTTCCCCTGTCTGTAATCCTCTGCGCAGACGATGACCTTAAAGAGATGCCTGATCCCGATGGCGTCCAGAGTGAGTTCCACCTGTTTGCGATACCCGCCGGAGGCGACAGCCAAAGGAGCTTTTCCATAAAATCCTTGGGCGATCTCAACGACAGCCTGGAGCGGACGCACCTCGTGAATCAACTCATCATAGCAGGCTTCCTTTCTGGCGACCATTGCTTCCACGTCCCAGTTGGCACCGAATTTCCCGTTCAGATCCTCGACAATCGTGGAACTGGGGCGACCTCCCCAGCTGTAAAAAAGCTCTTCAGGGAAATGCCCACCCGCTTCCTCGACCACTCGGGCCCAGGCACGATAATGCAATGGCATCGTGTCGGCCAATGTTCCGTCGCAATCGAAAATGTAGCCACTGAATCTCCTCTTGGGCAGTTCTATTAACATCAGATTGCAATCGGTTTGCCCGTGCGCGCCGACTCGTAGGTGGCGTCGATGATTTTCATGAGCGCGAGAGCCTGATCAGGAGTGTTAAGCGGTGCTTCGCTCCCTGCGATGGCAAAGATGAAATTGGCGGCTGATCGCTCGCGGCCCATTTCTGGATCATGCTGGATCACCAGCTCCTTGTTGACGGAAACCCCGTGTTCCTGCTGGTAGATCTCGGCCTTGTCCACCGAGGTCTCGTCAACCCCATCGATGCCAAAGAGACGTTGCAGCATACCTCCCGCTTTCTGTCCCTGAAAAGTCACGGAAACCTCTTCTCGGCGGATCATCTCCGCCCAGGAAATCTGGAGGGACAAAACCTGCCCGCTCCTGAATTTAACGAAGCCGTGGGCGGCGTTTTCCACATCCGTCACTCCCCCCTCGACATCGGCTATCCCCCAGGGGCCCTTGAAGGATTTGTCTTGGATGAAATCGTTGAAGGTTTGTGCCAGCACGAATTCCGGTTCCGGGTAATCCATGAAATAGAGAGCCAGATCCACCATGTGGAGAAGGTCGATCAATGGACCGCCACCGGAAAGTTCTTTGCTCGTAAACCACCCGCCGAGACCGGGAATGCCGGTGCGGCGAATCCATTTGGCTTGTGCTGAATTAATCCGCCCCACCGCTCCGCTGCGGATGTAGTCCATCATGGCAAAGGACTCGGGACGCGCCCGGTTGTTGAAGTTGAACTGGAGACGGCGGCCCGATGATTTAGCGGCCGCGATCATTTCCTCAAGTTCACCGGCGTTGAGTGCGGGAGGCTTCTCGCAGAAGACATGCTTCCCGGCCTTGAGGCATTGGATACTCAGTTCCTTGTGGAATTTGTTGGGCACGATGATGGAAACGGCATCGAGCTCCGGACAGGCGTCCAGCATGGAGCTAACAGACTCGAATGACCTGCCAATCGACCATTTGGCTACGGTCTTTGCAGCAGTCTCTGGTTCCAAATCGACTACCGCCAACACATTCGCCCCTGCCTGTCTGAATCCTCGAAGATGATATGGGAGCATACCACCTGCTCCGATTATACCGATATTGATCGCGTCACTCATAAGAATCGATGGGTTGTTTAAATAGGAGATTTATTGTCCTTTTTGCTCCGAAGGCTTGCTTCGAATCTTGCTGACGGTTTCCCACAAGGCACGCTGGCAGCGTTGGGGCGGAAGCCCTTTCAGCACCTGCTCTAAATCGTCCACTACCAATTGCCCCATCAATGGCCAAATTTCGGGAATGTTCCCCGCGCGATGCGCTTGCAGAAGTGTATTGGGCGTCCTGCGGGCGCGATGACCGGCGGGTATCGGTTCCTCAGGCCAAACATCGATGGCGGCGCGGATGTGACCGGATTCTGCGGCATCGAGCAGTTCGTCAAAATTAACTATGCCAGCGCGGCTGACTAGCACCACGATGCCACCCTTAGGCATACAGGCAAAATATTCAGCACCGATTGCGCCGGCATTCTCTGTTGTCGTGGCTGCAAGGAGAAAGACCACGGACGAACGTTGAAAACATTCTTCCAGAGAAACTGGTATTACATCGAGTTCCTTCAATACGCTGGAATGGATCCAAGGATCATGAACAAAAATCTCGCTGGCAAATGGACGGAGCATGGGCAGCAACGCTCGACCCACATTGCCGCAGCCAACGACTCCCATGGGACGTCCGCTCAGCAGGATGGAGTCCTGATTGTCTCCCTCACCATATAGGGTTTCATTGCCACCGCGAATGGCCGTATCGGCCTGATGAATTCTCCGAGCGCAGGAAAGAGCCATCCCCAAGGCCATTTCCGCCACCGGCTTGGAAAAAACCGGCCCGGTACCCAGAACATAAATACCACGTCGATGACATTCCTCGTAGTCGATATTGGACATGAAATTGCTTTCCACATTGAAAACAACCTTGAGATTTGGTGCTTTGTCCAGTCGTTCCTTGGGTAGGGATGATTGACCGACAAGGGCGACTGCTTCCGGCAGATATTTCTCCAAATGTGCATCGCTGGCCGGCGAACCATCGTGCCAGATCACCTCACCCAACGACTCCAGCTTCTGCCTCGTGGCAGAGTCAAATATCTGGTCAACCGAACGTGGATGTGGATCAAATAAGATTAGAGGGCGCTTCGTGGACATATTTTTACTTGGTGAGAATTATCTAAGGGTTTTCTGTAGTAATGAGTTGGTGCTGGTGGAGCTCATATTGCGCCGCGACGGATTTCCAACTCGGCACGGATTTCACCCATCCGGCGGCGGCTAAGCGGATAGAAATAAGCGATGAGGAGAGCAATAATCCAGAAGCCGATGGGGAAAAGAATATAGAGTGTCACCATACGATGGAGCACCGCGGGTGGCTGATGGATGATCTTTGAGGTGAAACCGGAAAGCTGTAACACAAGTCCTCCCAACCCCACCGCGCAAGTCATGGAGACTTTGAGGAACCAAGAGCAGAATGAGTTGATAGAGCCCTCCCTGCGACGGGTCGTGTGAAGTTCGTCGTAGTCTGCCACATCGGCCTTCATGGAGGGAATGAAGAGCCAGATAGCGGAGAACGCGCAGGATTCAAAGAGGCTTGGGATGAGCTGCAGGTAGGGCATGTCCGGACGCAGGCAAAAATAGTACAGCAGGTGTCCTATTATCGCTAAGGAGACGGTGCAGAGAACAGCCTTTCTCTTGTCGAAGCGTTCGCTCAGCCATGCCCAGAATGGTATAAGCAGGATGCCTGCAACGGTGGTTGCTGTGGCCTTCCACCCATTGACTATCGAGGCTGCGTGAATATCCCCGTTAAAAACATAGTAAATATTTACGTAGAGGCTAAGAGCGCTTACCGCAGCGTAACCTAATGTCAAAGGGAAAGAAATTCCGATCAGGGACCACAGTGGCATACATCCGGACGATTCCTTGATGCTCTGCCAAAATCGCTCCCGGGGTTGCCGGCTTGATTCTGCTTCGTAATAGCGTTCCTTGACAAAGATCGCGGGTAGTAGGCCGAATAGGATGATCCCACCGGCGATGAACCAGCAGGCTGTCTTCATGCCTAGGACAATATCCCCCTTGCCTGTGGCGGAATTGATAAACATGGACCCGGTCACAATCGCGAGAACCCAACCTCCGGAGAGACTTGCCAGTCTTTGGAATACACTCATCCAACCTGTCAGGCGTGTGCGCTCGTCATAGTTGGGTGTGAGTTCGAGTTGCAGCCCGTAGTATGCCATGGCCCAGCTGCTGAAACAGGTGAAGAAGACGCAACCGACAATCACCAGATACACCGACTTTGCCGCATTCCCCATCCCGGCGGGCATATACCAGAAGAGGGGATAGAGAGTGCCTGTTAGTAGTGCCCCGACAGCTAAAAACGGGCGGCGGCGCCCCCATCGTGTGCGGGTATTATCGGAGATATTGCCCATCACCGGATCCATAAACCCATTCCAGAGCTGAAAAACCATCAATACCACTCCCAGTAAGACAGGACTAAGACCCAAGCCGATATTAAAATACGGCATCCAGAGGGTATACATTAACAGGGTGGTCGCCAAAAGTTCCGTACTCCCCCCGGCGGCGAACATGATCTTCTGAAGGAACGGAATCCTATCCGCAGGGGCAATGTGGGTGGGGGTTGCCATAAAAAACCTTGTTCAGATTGATGTTAAACTATGAAAAGCGTGGAGCGTGACCTGCCGAAAAGCTCTAGAAGCCCTCGCCCCTCGTTACTCTTTGCATTCTGCTCATCGAGAAATTTTTTCGCGTCATCCAAATTCACCCGAATTTCAACAATGATCGATTTCATTGACTCACTTGGTGTGAGGCTTTGGTGGTAAAACTGCCGTCAATGGCGACTGAGGCAACATCATCTTCGACCGCCTGCAACTTGGAGATCTCCGTATTTTTGAAAGAGAGCACAACCGTGGAATTCTCTCCCGGTTTTAAAACTGGTGCTAATTTTATTTTTAAATCGTTCTCAATATGGATTTTACCTTCTTGAATAGCCTTTACAGCAGCCTCAGCATCGCATCCCTTCCATTCCAGATATTGGGGAATACGCCCGATCTCCAGATTAATTTCCGACACATCCGATTGGAGCGCATTACCGAAAACATCGTAGGAGGAGAGAGAGGAAGATCCTGGGGCTTTCAACTGAAATAAGATTTTTTTGTCAGTCTTACCCCAGATTCCGGCGCGAAGTTTGTCTCCTTTTTTAAAGAGATAACAGAGAATGTCTCCTGGTAGTTCCAATGTTTTGAGGGGAACTGCTCCGGTCAGAAAACTCGCTGCCATGTTCTGCTCCGCAAAGATTTCGGAAGGTTGGCGCCGCTCCCTCCAGATCCAATAAGTGTGGGAACGGTTCGCGTTGACAAAAAACTCGTCGTCTAGCAATGGAACCGAGACGGAAACCCCCTCTCCCATATCGATAAGAAGTCGCCTGCTGATTGCTCCCCGGGGAAGTATGCTCTCCAAGAC
>CAIJRY010000097.1 GCA_903823215.1 uncultured Spartobacteria bacterium | reverse complement strand
TCTGGAAGAAATTCCATCACCAGTTTCGAGGAATGGGTTCAGCTCGATGTTGAGTATATCGATACGGCCACCCTGTTGCTGGATCTCTGGATCATTATTCAAACGATCCCTGCGGTCTTATTTGGAAAAGGGGCTCGATAGACGAATATCTGTCTGGATTTTTCAGTATGATCCGTTCAGAATTCAATGGATTGGTTCCATATTCAATAATCACCATCTCCCCGTGACCACCCGTACCCCCTCACTACCAGCACCCCTTTTTTATGGCGTGCTTGCCTTCATCATTTTCCTGTTAGGCGGCGTTCTATCGCTGCAAGCCCAGATCAACACGGAATTCCAGATCACTAAAATTGAACCTTCCATGCCTAACACCCCGGCCATTTCGTCCGATGCGCCGCCAAAACTCACAGGCATGCCAAAAAAATGGCTTGAAATTGATACTTCTTTCAACTGGAAACCACGCCTTAACACCGAAAAGTATGCCGACGATGTGGTGGTGAATTATTACATTCTCCTGGCTAACAAGAGCATTGCATTTCCACAGGGGACCCTCCTCACCGGACAGGTGACACACACTGCCATACCGGCCAACAGCCAGATGGATCTGCGATCGGTAATGTTCGTCCCCCCAAGGACTCTTGAGCGTTTTTTTGACGGGAAGGTTCCCTCATCCAAGGAAACTGCCTTTGTCGATATCGGTGTCACGATCTCCCGCCAGGGACAAGTGGTGGCCTCTAAAAGTCTCAAGGGTACCGGTGACTGGTGGCCACAATACCCACAAACACCCGGTTATCTTCTCAATAAGAATGAGACTCCTTTTGCCCCGCTTTCATGGGATTACTACGAGCCCGTTAAAAAGCAGCCGTAATGGCATGCGCGTACATCCCCCCCTTTTAATTTTATAAATCTTTCATGGCAGCAGCTAAAAAAATACTCGTTCTAGACTTGGGGATGCAATCCCTGCGGATTGCGGAATTTTCAAAAGAAGTCGGCGGCGGACTAAAACTCCTTCGAGGGGCAAAACGAGAGTTAATTCTCGATCCCTCGCTGGAGACCACACGCCCGGATCAGATCAGGCAAGCCCTCGGTGAAATTGTCAAGGAGTGGAAGCCTAAACAACGCCAACTAGCGCTGATTCTCCCAGCTCATACGGTCTTCACCAAAGTGGCTCCTCTTGAGGTTCCTGGTGGTGATGCCTCCCAAGTTGCTGCATTAATCGGTTTTGAAGCACAACATAATATCCCCTTTCCACTAGAGGAGGTCGTTTGGGATTATCTGGTGATGGGGCAGACTCCCTCCGGGGCTGTCAATGTCGTCTATATTGCCATCAAGGCCGATCTCCTTGAGGATATCTGCAGATCCATCTCGGCTACAGGATTACAGATTGCCTCCATATCAGCCTCACCCCTGGCTCTTTATGATGCCTTCCGTCATGCTTATCCGGAAGAAGCTCTTTCTTCGACATCACTCTTGCTCGATATCGGTTCTCGCACTTCCAACATAGTGGTTACTTCGCCCGGGTCCTTCTTTTCAAGAAGTATTCCCTCGGGAGGACTCTCCGTCACGACGGCCATCGCCAAGGATATTCATGTGGAATTGGAAGAGGCAGAGCTACTCAAGATTTCCCGTGGCATGGTAGCTCTGGGGGCGGGAGTAGCCCCTCCAGAGGATCCAGTCGAGGCGAATCTCGCCCGGATCGCACGCCAGACCCTACTTAAAACGCAGGCTGATATCAGTCGCTCGCTCAGTTATTACCGTTCTACCCTTAGTGGCTCGGCCCCGGGCTTTATTCTTTTAACCGGAGGAATGGCCTCCATGCCTTACCTTGCGGAGTTTCTGACTGAGAAACTACTGAAAGAAACTTCATTTTTTGACCCACTTCGGGGCATCAGCATATCAGAGGAGGCCCGTCCCTTTGTAGAGTCAAATCCGAATAATTTAGGCGAACTGGTTGGCGGGGCTCTTTCCATTACGAATATATCCCATACAAAAGTCAGCCTTCTTCCTCCCTCCTTAAGCAGTAAAAGGGAACTTGAAAAGAGACTTCCCTGGCTGATCTCAGCAGCAATGGTTTTTCTGTTTGCTCTGGCTGCGTGGTATGCATTTGCCCTTCATGCCACCTCAGCCACGCGGGATGAAACAGCCAAAATCAATGCTGCCATTCAGGAAGAAAAAAATTTCGCAACGAAAATTGACGCCGGCCGTTCGCAACTGGATTCCCTGAATCAGACTGCACTTCAACTCCTATCCCTGATTCAACTTCGTGATGCTTATCCGGCCATCCTGTCAGAACTGAGTGCCAAGATTCCGGAGAGATACCTTTGGATTACAGAGATCCAACCGACTACCCCTCCCGCCGTCAAGGGGAGTTCCAAATCAACCGACCCCGCTAACAAGGCAATATCAGCCATTCTGGTAAAGGGACTTTATTTGGACAACCACCGTCAGGCAGCTGTTATTGATGACTTTGTGACAGCACTCCAGTCTACGGGGATTTTTGTCGTCGAAGAGAAGGAAAAATCTAAGGTGATCACTCAAAGAAGCAGTCCCAGCGGGCAATATTGGGCCTATCCATTTGCACTCACAATTCCTCTGCGCAACCCTATTCCCCCGCTCCCCTGATCAGGATGAACATCAAATCGT
>CAIJRY010000096.1 GCA_903823215.1 uncultured Spartobacteria bacterium | reverse complement strand
CTGCGAGAAATCATTGATGAACTGAAGTCCATTTACTGCGGCCCCCTGGGCATCGAATACATGCACATACAGGATCCACGGATCCGGCACTGGATTCGCCAGCGGGTGGAGGATCTTCGCGGCAGAGCTGAGAATGCCACGCCGCATTACCGCATTCTGCGCACCCTGCACAAGGCGGAGAGTTTTGAAAATTTCCTTCATACGACCTATGTTGGCGGGAAGCGCTTCTCGCTTGAGGGAGGGGAATCGATGATGGTCGCGCTTTCTGAGATTCTCTTCCGCGCCGCTCCGAGTGGCGTCAAGGAGCTGGTTTTAGGCATGGCCCATAGGGGGCGGCTCAATGTCCTTGCCAATTTTATGAAGAAGCCCTTTGCGGTGATCTTCAACGAGTTCAGTGACAAGTATGCCCCTGATCTCGGCGAGGCAAGCGGCGATGTGAAGTATCACCTCGGTTATCAGACCACTCGGGTCACCGAGCAGGGGGCGGAGATCGATGTCTATCTGGCTGCCAACCCTAGTCATCTTGAGGCGGTGGATCCCGTTGTGTTGGGCAAGGCGCGCGCCCGTCAGCGCATTTTAGGCGATACGGTTGAGAGGAAAAAGGTGCTGCCGCTGCTGATTCACGGTGACGCTGCCTTCCCGGGACAGGGAATCGTCGCTGAGTGTTTGAACCTATCCAATCTTCCCGGCTACCGCGTTGGAGGAACAATCCATCTGATCGTTAATAACCAGATCGGTTTTACCACACTCCCTGCTGATTCTCGCTCAACGCGCTACTGCACAGATATCGCCAAGTTCATCGAGGCGCCTGTCTTTCATGTCAACGGGGATGATCCCATCGCCGTGGCTGAGGCGGCCCGTATTGCGCTCGCCTTCCGACAGGAGTTCGGCCGGGATGTTGTCGTTGATATCGTCTGTTACCGACGCTACGGCCACAATGAGGCTGATGAGCCTGTTTTTACCCAGCCAGACCTTTATAAGGTGATACGGGCGCACAAGCACCCGAGCGAGGTGTTTATCAAGCGGGCCGAAGAACTTGGCACGCTGACTCGCGAAGAATTTGATGCCAGTTGGAAGAAATCCAAATTTCAGCTTGAGACGGCGCTAGCTGAGATGAAGCGGGGCATCGATACCGATGTGAAGGCGAATCAGAAGGCTTTCGTTGGATCGACAGCCATCTTCCAGCCTCCTTATTCCTTTACTCCGGTCAAAACCGCCATCTCCGCTGAAACACTCAGGACGATTGTCGATGGATTGACGACCGTGCCTTCCGACTTCCGTGTTCTGCCTAAGGTTCGCAAGACCCTTCTGGAACGCCGTCGCGAAGTTTATCAAAACGGAGGTCCTTTTGACTGGGCCTACGGCGAGGCGCTTGCTTTCGGTTCCCTGATGCTTCAAGGTATTCCTGTCCGCCTTTCCGGTCAGGATAGTCGTCGTGGCACATTCAGCCACCGTCATTCGGTCCTCTACGATGAGATCACCCGCGAACGCTACATCCCGCTGCTGCATCTTGCTGAGGGACAGGCGCG
>CAIJRY010000095.1 GCA_903823215.1 uncultured Spartobacteria bacterium | reverse complement strand
GCCGGAAATGGGGGAATAGATGTCGCTTGCTGCCTTGACGGATTCAACAACCGCGGCGGTTGCCTCTGCCTTCACCTCGGCACCGATCTTGGGCGGCTCAACATAGACGATATCGGTCAACTCGGCCTGCGCATGATCAGTGATACCCACTGTCACCATCCCCCCCTCGGAACGGATCCATTCATGGGTTTTGGCGTAGCGGAGGTCGGCTGGAACATTCATGTGATGAGCGGGTGGAGTGGAGTAAAGCGGGGCCTTATAAAGTTGGCTTTTTATAAAATGGGAGTGCGGTCACACTAGCGGGATAACGGCGACCGCGCACCTCAATTTCCAGCGAAATTCCCAGAACGGAGAAATCCGGGTGCAGGTAGGCCATCGCAATCCCCTCCCCAAGACTGGGAGAGAGTGCTCCGCTACAGGTCTCGCCAATCACGGCCCCCTCACTCAATACAGGATAATGGGAACGCAACGGAGGTCCCTGCACCGTCATTTTGATCGGTGTCAGGAGGGATGGAAGCCCTGCGCTGCGCTGCGCCCTGAGTGCCTCGCAACCCAAGAAATCAGGCTTCTCAGGGTCATCCAGTGAAACAAATCTGCCCAGACCGGCTTCAAGAGGTGTGCGCTCACGCGAGAGATCGGAACCATTGAGGGGATAGCCCATCTCGAGACGGAGCGTGTCGCGGGCACCAAGCCCGGCAGGCTTCACCCCGGCTGCGATGAGGGCGTTCCAGAGCGGCACCCCGTCAGCGACAGGGACGAACAGCTCAAATCCATCCTCTCCCGTATATCCGGTCCGGGCCACGAGGGATGGGACTCCAGAGCCTGCATCAGCAATCATGGCGATTCCATTGCGACGGGGCACTTCACATGCGGGATAGAGGCCCCTAAGGATCTTTTCAGAATCCGGCCCCTGAAGCGCGATGGCAGCGTAGTCATTTCCAAGATCCGTCAAGATAACGGTACCATCACTCGGAAGATGGCTCCGCATCCACGCCAGATCGATCTCCCGACAGGCTGCATTGATCACGAGAAAGTAGTCGCTTTCACCCGTACGGTAGATGATGAGATCGTCGATCACGCCACCCTTTTCATCCAGCATCAGCGTGTATTGACCGCGGCTGATCGCCAGTTTGCCCACGCGGTTGGTGAGTAGGCTCTCCAGCCAAGCGAGTGCTCCAGCCCCCGAAACAGTGACTTCGCCCATGTGGGAGATGTCAAACATCCCCGCGGAGGATCTCACGGCACGATGTTCATCCATGATTCCGGTGTATTGCACGGGCATGAACCAGCCTCCGAACTCCACCATGCGGGCCCCGCAGGCGACATGGGCGGATTCGAGGGGGGAATGTTTCAGTTGGGAAGATTCACTCATGAGGCGATGGTGGTTGATCCGTTGGGACGGCGGGCTGTGAAGTCCAGATAGGTGTAGGACTGGAACATTTTTTCGTATTCATCGACAAGGCGCATCGCCTCATTGGGCTTGAGCTTGTCACTTTTGAGGGCCGCATCAGCCTGAATCTTGATGCGGCGGGCGAGTTCCTTGGTATCCCACTGGGTAAGGGTCAATACCTGATCGACGGTATTTCCCGGAAGGATCTCCTCCACATAGTAGCCTGCATCCTCATCTTCATCGAGAAAGACATGCATCTCGTTGACCCTGCCAAACAGGTTATGCAGATCACCCATGATGTCCTGATAGGCACCGGATAGGAAGATCCCCAGATAGTAAGGCTCACCCTGCCTGATCCGGTGGACGGGAAGGGATTCCTTCACATCCTGAAAGTCGATGAATTTTGCCATCTTTCCATCCGAGTCACAGGTGATGTCCACGAGGGTTCCGCTACGGTCGGGAAGCTCATCGAGACGATGGATGGGCATCACGGGAAAGAGTTGGCCGAGAGCCCAATGATCAAGCAGCGACTGGAAGACGGAAAAATTGCAGAGCAGCTGATCGGCAAGGGCGACTTCCAGTTCGCGCACTTCTTCGGGCACCTGCTTCATCCCGCGATGGAGGAGGACAATCTCGGCGGCAATCTGCCAGTAGAGAGTGTCGATCTTTGCCTTGGCGCGAAGATCCAGCAGTCCCAAATCAAACATCGACTGGGACTGATCGCGGATCTGCTGGGCATCATGGAGATGCTCCAGACGGCGTTTTTCGTTGAGCCCCGTCCTGATCTCGATCATGTCGGCCACCAGCTTCGGATCGGAAGGATCAACCGTGACAATCTCGTTGTGACTCTCCTTTTCAATCGAACCAAAGGATTCGATGATCAGCACGGAATGGGGTGCCACGATAAATCGACCGCTTTCGCTCACGATCACCGGATGCTCCACCTGCTCCGAGTCACAGATTTCCATGATATTATAGACCACATCGCGGGTGTACTCGTGCAGGGAGTAGTTCCGGGAACTGTCGAAGGTTGTCCTGGAGCCATCGTAATCGATGCCAAGGCCGCCACCCACATCAAGATAGCCGAGGGAGTGCCCCATCTTCCTGAGTTTGGCATAGAAGCGGGCTGCCTCACGCGTGGCCCGGTTGATGGTGACGATGTCGGGCACCTGGGAGCCGACATGATAATGCAGCAGCACGAGCGCGTCGGGAATCCCCTCCGCATGAAGCGTGTCGCTCATCGAAACGAGATCGGCGGTGGAGAGTCCGAATTTGGCATTCTCTCCCCCGCTTGTGGCCCATTTGCCGGCACCCTTTGAAAGCAGACGGACACGGGCACCGATCATCGGTGTCACGCCAACCTGCTTGGCAACGGCCAGAATCTGGTGAAATTCCTCCAGTTTCTCCACGACCAGAATCACTTTTTTTCCCAGTTTCAAGCCGATCAGTGCCGCGCGGATAAACTCGTCATCCTTGTATCCGTTGCCGATCACCAGACTCTCAGGATCGGAGTGCACGGCGATCGCTGCGATCAACTCCGGCTTGCTCCCTGCTTCGATGCCGAAGTGGTAGGGCAGCCCCGCATCGACAATCTCCTCAACGACCTCGCAAAGCTGGTTCACCTTGATCGGGAAAACACCGCGATACTGGTTTTTGTATCCGCACTCCTCGATGGCCCGGGCAAACGATTCGTTGAGCCGGCGCACCCGGTCACGCAGCAGATCGTGGCAACGCACCAGCAGGGGAAAATGAAGACCGCGTTCCCCCGCCTCCCTCACCAATTCCATAAGATCGATCTCCTCACCCTCCCTGCGCCGGGGGCGCATCACGGCATGACCGGCATCATTGATTTTCACATATCCCTCGGACCAACCTTCCACATTGTAGAGAGCCGAAGTTTGCTGGGTAATAGATTGGGACATTGAGATGACGGGAGGGAGTGAATCGTGAGGTGTCTGATTACCAAACCAAGCACCTTTTGACCACCCGATGCTGCAATTATTTTTACCAGCCAATGACCGAAACGGCCTCCTGACTTGCAGCCATGGCCTCCTCCTGAGTAATCCAGCGCTCCTGATAACCCGGCCCCCAGGAATCCGAGATGGCAACTTCCCCGGTACTGCGGTTATAACCGATGATCAGGCAGACATGGGCATCAACATTTGTCGGAAGCCTGTTTGCCGTGGACTTTGCGCTCGTCTGCAGATTTTGCTTCCAGACATTCCAATCCGTGACATTCCTGCGATCACGGGTTCGCTGATTGGCGCGCTGGTTCAGCTCCCGGGAACTGTACAGTGCCCAAATGAGAGGCTGCCCCTTGTCAAGATAAGTGGCGATATCGTTGACCCTCACACTCACCATCCCCTGGGTGACTCTGCCTCCGGCATTATTCACAATGTTGAAAGCCGCATTGCAGATATTGGAGAGTGATGTTCCTCCCCCGGCCCCGGTCTGCCCAGCCATCGCAAGAAGGTTCATATCCGTCTGCAAACCATAATACCGCATGACGCGTTCGAAGGTGGCCGGAACACAATACCCCTTCGGTCCCTGATCAACCATGGGCAGGTCAGTGATGACCACATCCCCGTTGGGGCGGCGGCTGACACGGGCCGGGAGAAGAGCCTTGGTGGCCTGGAATGCTATCCGATCCCCGTCTGTTCTCTCAAAGGTGGAGGATGGAAGCAGCCTTAACACAATGTATTCGTTACGGGGAGCCGTTAGAAAAAATGAGATCCCCTGCCATTCCCATCGCTCACCCCGTTCCTGCATATTGGCATAGATGCCGATGAATGCGGGTTTGGAGGGCCCAAAGAGAGTCTCCAACTTCGTCCTCAGATCATTCAGTTCCTTTCGTATCGCCGCCTGATATGCCTCGATCATCTGCGGACTCACAAAATTTTGAGAACTCTTGGTTTGCTTCGCCAGCTGTGCGGCCCGCGCGATTCCCACCTGATCACTGGATGAGGCAAACGCATCGACATCTCCCTTGTTTGCAAAGAGGAATGAGATGTTGGCAACTTTTCCGTTGATTCCCTGAAGGAAGATCGAGAATGCCTTCGCCCCGAGCAGAGTGGTCTGCGTATAGCTTCGATATCCAGATTCATAGGTCGTTTGCGATTCCCGAGGCAGTCTGAGCCGTCCAGCCACGGCGGCATCGGATTCACTCCAGAGAGATTCGACGCTCAGCAGGGGTATGCCGAATGCCGCATTGATCTCCTCCATGGTGGGAACTTTTGGCTTCGTGGTGTCGGAAAACGAGGCTTTGGATCCGGTCCCACCAGAGAGCATTAAAATCATCAGGAAGATACCGAAATATCCTCCCCTACGATTGATTCGCGTTGGCGGGTGTGTGAGCATGAGCCGATCAGACACAGAATCAGGATATCTGACAATCCCTCCTATTGCTCTATGAGACATCTCCATCTCGACCCCTTTGCCGGAATCAGCGGTGACATGACCGTGGCGGCACTCCGTGATCTGGGTGTGGAGGAATCCGTCTTTCAGAAGGCCCTCGCTTCACTCCCTATCCCGCTTCCCGCGTGCCGGTTTGAACGGGGGGATCGCGGCGGAATTACCGGATGGAGATTCTGTGTTGATGGACAGGACGGGCATGCAAAACCCACGGTAGCATACCGGAAGCTGGAGGGGGAAAAACCTCCCAATCCCGCGATCCTGCTCCACGGTCACGCTCATGTTCATGGTCGCGATCACGCCGAGATCATTGCGCTTCTGGAGCATAGCGGACTGGATGCCGATGTGAAACGCCGCGCCTTGGCCGTGTTTCAACGGATCGCCGTAGCCGAGGGGGCGATTCACGGAGTGCCTCCCGAAACCGTCGGATTTCATGAAGTCGGCGCCGAGGACTCCATCGCCGACATCGTGGCGGCCTGTGCAGGCTTTGTTTCCCTCAAGCCGGAAACCGTCAGTTGCGGTTCACTGATCGAAGGAACGGGAACGATCCACTGTGCCCATGGCTCGTTTCCTCTCCCAGCTCCGGCAACTCTGGCCATCCTCAAGGGCATCCCCTTCCGTCAGGTTGAGGAACCTTGGGAGCATATCACTCCGACGGGTGCAGCGCTGGTGGCGGAATTTGCAACCAACTTCGGCCCGATGCCCGGGATGACCGTTTCGGCCATCGGCTATGGCCTCGGCTCCCGGCAGACTCCCAAACGACCCAACGCCCTGAGATTGATCTTCGGCACAACGGAAACAGGTACGGATTCACAGGATGAAGTGGTCGAACTGTGCTGTAACCTCGATGATCTCACTCCAGAGCATGCTGCCAGCGCTCTTGATACCATCCTCACCGCAGGGGCACTCGATGCCACCCTCACTCCAACCGTGATGAAAAAAGGCCGCTCCGGCTGGATCCTTGAAGTCCACTGCGCTCCCGATCGGGCCGATCTCCTCTCCACGCTGATCCTCCGGCATACAACGGCCTTCGGTATCCGTCGGCATGCCATGCAGCGACTGATCCTCGATCGCCATCATCGCACGGTGGAGACCCCCTACGGATCGATCTCCGTGAAAGTCGGTTTGCTTGGAGGCAAAGTGATCCAGCAATCTCCTGAATTCTCCTCTTGCTCCGAGGCCGCTACCAAATATGGGGTTCCCGTCCACACAGTCCACGGTGCCGCACTACGGGCGCTGTAGGACTTCGAGTCACTCCTCTTCGCCGATCCCTTCCAAACGCGAACGATCAACCCAGCAGATACCCCGTTTCTTGGCCTCCGAGACAAAGGTGAAAAAACTTTGCGCCTCCGGCCCCCATGAGATTTTTCCCGCCGCCTCAAGGGCTTGGGAGAGATTATGCCCCTCAAGATAGAGCAGGCGGAAAGCGCGTTTGAGTTCCATCCGAGCCTCGGAGCTGAACCCTGAGCGGCGCAGTCCCACAGCATTGATACCTGAGACAAGATTCGTGCCGTAGGCGATGAGGAAGGGAGGAATGTCTTTACCGAAGCGCTCCCCTCCCCGCACCATGCAGAGGCGTCCCACACGGATGAACTGGTGAAAGACGGAGCCTCCGCCGAGCACAGCCCCGTCCTGAACGGCAACATAGCCTGCCAGCAGGCAGTTGTTGGCAATGATGACGCGATTGCCAACCGAGGCGTTGTGCCCAAGGTGAACTCCCACCATGAGGAAGTTGTTGTTGCCGACTCTGGTCGATGTCCCCTCCTTGGTTCCCCGATGAATGGTCACATATTCCCGGAAAATATTGTCATCACCGATCTCCACATGGCTCACCGTCCCTGGCTTAAAATCAAAATCCTGCGGATCACCTCCCAGGATCGCACCATGCCCGACGGTATTTCGCGCTCCCATACGGACATGACCGCTGATCACCGCACGGGCCTGGATCTTACACCCCTCCCCGATTACTGCCCCTGCCTCGATGATCGCTCCGGGCCCCACCTCGACCCCATCTCCCAGATGCGCGGCAGGATCAACAAAAGCGGATGGGTGAATCGTTGTCATCACTCGTAGATGGATTAGTTGTTGTTTAGATAAGACCGGCTTCCCGAAAACTAAAGTAGGGTGAATTGGCCCCCAGTTTAGCACCGATGATGACATGATCGACCAGCGGAATTTGCAAGAGTGTCCCGGCTTCGGCCAGGCGTCGTGTGAGTCGGCGATCCGCTTCACTGGGCTGGGGATCTCCCGAGGGATGGTTGTGCACCACCGCAATGGCATAGGCCCCTTTGGCGATGGCAGGACGGAAAATCTCCCGGGGATGGGCAATGCTTTCGTTGAGATTTCCCCGGGAGATTTCCCGTTCCTCTAGCAATCCATGCCGGGTGTCGAGCAGCAGAACGCGGAGAGATTCATAGGGGAGAGCCTGAAGCTCACCGGCGAGAAGTTCATAGATCACACCGGCCTTATCGACACGAATCTTCTCGACCTCAGGCCGGGCCATCCGGCATCCCATCTCAAAAGCAGCCTTCAGCTCCGAGGCCTTGGCCGGTCCGATCCCGGAAACCTTGGCCAATTCCTGAGGGGAGCATCCTGCAAGGCGGCGCAGAGTTCCCCATTCCTTGATGAGAAGAGCCGCCATCGTCAGGACATTCTGCCCTTTCTTTCCCGTGCGAAGAAAAATCGCCAGAAGTTCGGCATCGCTCAGCACCGCGGCTCCATGCCGCCAGAGACGCTCACGAGGGAGTTCCGAATCCGGAAGCTCCTCAAAACTGGATTCGCTCATGCAGATCGGAGCTCTCTTATCCAAGGGATGTGAGGACTCCGCGCAGGTAATCGGTCATTGAACGGAGAGCGGCGGCGTGACGATTCTTCTGGACGAGATCCAGTTCAGCCTCCGCCTCGTTGACCAAGCTTTGAGCAGCCATGATAGTCGAGGCTAGGGCACCCCGGGTAGTGACCAACTCGAGGAGTTGCGCCGGGGCAATCCCCTCTTCGGAGAGGAGCAGGGCATGAAGTTCATCCCGTTGTTTGGGCGTGGAGTTCTGGAGCAGAAGCAGCACCGGCAGGGTGAACTTGCCGCAGGCAATATCGGTTCCAAGGGTCTTTCCGATCATCTCCTCGTCTCCTACCAGATCGATGCAATCATCGAGCACCTGATAGGCGATACCGATCTTGTTACCGTAGTTCTTAAGTGCCCCGATCACGGCCGGAGAAGCTCCACTCAGAAAAGCTCCCAGCTCACAGGCCGAAGCAAAGAGGGCTCCCGTCTTCATCTGCACCATCCGGTAGTACTCTGCCAAGGTGACATTCAGATCAAATCGGCGTTGAGTCTGGAGAATCTCTCCGGTGCAGACATCAGCGGCGGCATCGGCAATGCGCCGGGAAATTTCGTTGTTGGAAAACTGGGTCGAGAGCTTCAGCGCATGGGAGAAGAGAACATCACCCACCAGCACCGTGAGGGAATTTCCCCATTTGGCATTGAGCGTCGGCCTGTCCCGGCGACGATCCGCGCCATCCATGATGTCGTCATGCACAAGGCTGGCGATATGGATGAGTTCCAGAATCACGGCGAGATCGACATGATCGGAAACAATACGCCCGGTGGCCCCTCCCGAAAGGAGAGCCAGCGCAGGTCGGAGCCGTTTGCCACTCCCTCCAAGGGCATATTCGACATAGTGCTCAATGCCGGAATCGAGAGCCTTGGACTGTTCGGAAATCCGCTCTTCAACAGAATAAAGTTCGGGACCAATCAGCTCAATGGCCGTGGCAAAGGCCTCGTTTGACCTTGGATCAATTTCGCGTGTGGACCATCGGGTGAAACTTTTCACTCCTGCCAGTCTCTATGAACAACGCCCTCTGTCAATCATGGGAGATCCCTTTTGTGATCCATGCTCGGTTTTTGAGGACCGGCTCCGAGTTGGATGGCCATTCTAATGAAGGGAAATGGCAGAAGGCGTGACCCGCGTACAAGGAGGGCAAGCAGGCGGTTGGGAATCACACCCGGTTTGTCTTTGGCAATTCCCAGTAGCGCAGCCCTGACAACTTCCTCTGCTGTTGTGGCAAGGGCCGGATGTGCTCTATCCATGGCGCGGATGGTTTCGCCGGGACGGCTTGCCACCGCAAAGAACTCTGTCGGCACAGGCCCGGGACAAAGGGCGGTGACAATGATTCCCTCGGAGGCCAATTCCATGCGGAGAGCCTCGCTGAAACTCGTGACATAGGCCTTGGTCGCGGCATAGACCGCCATCTCCGGCAGTGGATAGAATCCGGCTACCGAGCTGACATTCAAAATCGCAGATGGTTGCCCAGCTCTAAGCATGGGCAGCAAAAGGTGTGTGAGGTGCGTGAGAGCAGTAATATTCACCTCAAGCATCGGGGAGAGCCTCTCCCAAGGAGCCGTGTCAAAGAGACCGAGATCCCCTAGACCGGCATTGTTAATGAGAAGATTGAGTGGAATCTGCTCTCGGATGATCCACACTGCCAGTCGTTCCCTTTCGGATGCGAGTGATAGATCGGCTTTGAAACAATCTACTCGAAGGCTTGGCCTCTTCGATCTTAACGAGGATGCCAACTCCATCAGTCGATCTTCCCTGCGTCCTACCAGAACAATCCGTGACGCCTTCGCCGCCAACTGTCGGGAAAATTCGGCCCCAAGCCCGGCACTAGCTCCCGTGATCAGAGCGGTGCAGTTGGAAACGGTAAAGGTGGATTTCATTGTGATGGATGGTTCTGGAGGGGCATGTTCGTTCTGAAAATCTCACGCAGCGGATGTTCGTCGAGCACATTCGCCTCGATTCCCCCGATGCGCTTGGGCTCATAGAGCTGAATGCCGACATAGAAGAAAATCGGTGCAATCGGAGCCTCGTCGCATACAAGGAGTTCCTCGGCATGGCGGAGGATCTCAAATCGTTTGATCGCATTCCTCTCCGCTGTCGCATCATTGATGAGTTTGTCATAATTCGGATCACTCCATCCGGTGCGGTTGTTGCCGCTGCCCGAGAGAAAGAGGTCGAGGAAGGTTTTGGGATCAGGATAATCCCCCACCCAACTGGATCGGGCGATCCCGTAGTCCAGCGAGCCAAGAGAGTTGAGATAGACTTTCCACTCCTGCCGGGCAAGCTGAACACTTACGCCCAGCTGTTCCTTCCACATCGACTGTAACTCCACGGCAACTCCTTCATTGAGCTCTCCCTCGCTGTAGAGATAGGTCGTCAATGGAAACCCCTTGCCACCGGGATAGCCTGCCTCAGCCAGCAAACGCCTTGCCTCATCTCCATTTTCAACCAATCCACCCGGTGGGCTGTAGCCGGGTATGCCGGGAGGGACGAAGCTCAGGGCAGTCGATTCACCCGCTCTTGTGATCTTGGTGGTGATCCGCTTGCGATCCAGTGCCATGGAGAATGCCTTGCGGACGCGAGGATCGGAGAAGGGAGGCTTGGAACAGTTGAATCTCAGGAAGTAGGAGCCAAGGAACGGTGCGGCATGAAAATCAGGGCGTACCTTTAGAGCATCCAGAAGAGATGGTGGGGCCAGGCCCTTGTCCATGATGAGATCGGCCTGCCCTGCCGCGTAGAAATTGTAGGCGACATTGGCCTGACTGATCGGCAGAACCTGAATGCTACGGAGCTGAACCGTCTTCTGATCCCAATAAAGCGGATTTTTGCTGAGCATGACGCAGTCATTGATCTTCCAGTCATCGAGTAAGAAAGCTCCGTTGCCGACAAGTTTTCCCGGCTTTACCCAGTCGTCACCAAATTTGGCGATAAGATCCGTGCGCACCGGATAGAGCGTGGGAAATGCACAGAGGTCGAGAAAATAGGAAGTCGGTTGTCTGAGTGTCACGCGAAGCGTCAAATCATCAAGCGCCCTTACCCCCACCGTTGAAAAATCCTTTGATTTGCCATTGGCGAAGTCTTCTGCACCAGCCACGGAAAAAAGCTGGTAGCTATAGGCCGAGGCAGTTGTCGGATCGAGGGTACGCTGCCACGAATTGACAAAATCGCCGGCAGTGACTCTTTTCCCATCACTCCATCGGGCATTGGGTCGCAGATGAAACGTATAGGTGAGTGCGTCCGGTAAAATCTCCCAGGAAGCCGCAACACCCGGCACGGCACGGCCCTTTTTATCAAAGCGAAGCAACCCCTCGAAAAGGGCATTCACAATGCGGCCCTCAGGCTGACCGGTGATCACGGCAGGATCGAGGGTTTCCGGTTCCGCGCCGTTGATAAAGACAAGATCAGCCCGCTTACCGGCGGGAGAACAGCCAGCGAGCAGAAAAGGGAGAAGTAGCAAAAAAAACAGCGATTGTCTTATCATTCGCAGGATGTTCCGAATTTTAAAAATTAGACTCAGAATGAGCAAAAGCCCTGTGATTGGCATGAGGAAGGGATTTTTCGGAAGCACCTGACCATTTGGCTGCATCAGACTTCATTCTTTTGCACCTTGTGCATGTTGTGGCACATGATTTTTCCTATGGAAGCGGCACGGAATTCGTACAGGGCAGACCCGATGCAAACTCCATCAGACTCTGCATCGTCGTCTCCGCGATATTACGAAGTGCTCGATCAGTCAAAAATGCCTGATGTCCCGTCACGATGACATTTGGAAAAGTCAGCAAACGGGCAAAAGTATCGTCGTTGATGATATCGGAGGAACGATCCTCGAAAAAAAGCGACGCTTCCTCCTCATAGACATCAATGGCAAGGAATCCTACTTTTCGTTCTTTCAGGGCCTCCACCACAGCAGGCGTGTCGAGCAGGGCACCACGGCTTGTATTGATGATAAAGATCCCCTTCTTCATCATCTTGAGAGCATTGGCATCCACCAAATGAAAGGTGGAGGGCATCAGGGGGACATGCAGGGTCAGGATATCACAAAACCGGAAAAGCTCCTCGCGGGTATCCACATACGAGGCTCGCAGCATGACCTCCTCATTTGGCTCCTCGTCGTAGGCCAGAACTTTGCATCCGAATCCCGTCAGGAGTTGCACAACATTCGTTCCGATGCGACCCGTTCCATAGACACCGACCGTCCTGTCGCGAAGCTCAAACCCGCAGAGTCCCTCCAGGTTGAAATCGGCGCGTCTCACACGGTTGTGCCCTTCATGAATATGGCGTCCAAGAGTCAGGATCAGACCAATAGTAAATTCAGCCACCGCATTCGGCGAATAGGCAGGCACATAGGCAAGCTGCATCCCGAGTTCACGGGCCGCCTCGCGGTCAATCTGATTGAATCCCGCACTGCGTGTTGCCAGAAATTTTGTACCTCCCTCCGCAAGCTTCTCCAGCACGGCACGGTCAGCAACATCATTCACGAAGATCAAGACTGCTTCATGTCCATTAGCCAGCGGTGCGGTCTGCGCCTCAAGTCGGGGTTCAAAGAACGAAAAATCAATTCCCTTCCCCTCGGCGGCAGCTTCAAGAGAACGCCTCTCATAGCGCTTGGTATTGAAGACGGCTACTTTCATCGGTTCCATCATGGATGGAAATGAAAAGCGGTTCAATTAAGGAAGTATCGGCTACTCCTGTTGAAGCCTCTTCCTCGGCGTATCACCAAAACGATCATGCGCTTCGTGCAGAATGGGCGGAAGTTGATCGCAGAGGGCGGCTATTGCGGATTCGTCAAACTCCGCGGCATTCCGACCAGGGAACCAATGACCACCGTTTCCGAGGAGGTTGTAACGGAGCTTGCCGTAGGTTTGCATATCAAAGGCACGGTCAAGCGACCAAAGCCGGATGATCTCCTGAAGATTGATCTCTCCGGGAACTTTTTCAAAAGAAGGCAACTCCTGATCCCAACGAGAGAGCATGGGCCAGCCATTGATTTTTAAAAACTCCGCCTCCAGTCGTCCTGCAATATCTTGCACCAAGGCCTCTGTCTCAGTCTCAACGAGTAAGGGCAGCACCTTGATGTGTTCGTCAAAATCGGATGGTTTCGAGGCTCCGATACTCAGGGTATGAACCTCGGGACGCAGCAGACAGTGGAGATCATTGAAGACGATCGGTGAGAGTGGCGCAGTCAGGTTTTCAAGCTTCCCTGAGGGCTGGTGCAGACAGCCCCCCTTCTCGGTGGGACTGATGATGAAGACTCCCATGTCATGCCTCGTTGCCTCCTCCACCGCATTCCAGTTAGTTTGGTTCATGAAGTACCAGTGGAGATTCACATAATCAAAGACATCGCTCTCAATGATCTTCCCGATCAGATCGCAACTCGCATGCGTTGAGAAACCGATAAAGGTTGCCCTCCCCTCATGCACGATCTGCCGTGCCGCCTCCAACGCTCCACCGGGACGGATCGTCTCCTCCCAAAGCTCGCTGTTATTGATCCCGTGAACGGAGAGAATATCGACATGGTCGAGTTGCAGGTTTCTCATCGACAGGTCGAATGTCGCACGAAACTCGTCTGCCGAGGCTGGGGCGACCTTGGTCTGCACGATCATTTGACTTCTGGGCAGCCTTGGAAGAATGCGGCCCAACTGCACCTCGGAGGTTCCATAGCCTCGAGCGGTCTCGATATGATTGATGCCGAGTTCCAGTGCACGACGAATGCAGTTCTCCAGATTAGCCTGCCCCTCGTCAGTGGTGCCATCCGCCTCCTTGTCATTCCAGCTGTGCTGATAGCGCATCCCGCCACAGGAGAAAACGGGCATATCGAGACCGGTTCTGCCAAAGCGTCGAGTGATCATGGGCATGAGGGATTTGAATGACTAATCCAGCGGTTCAAAAATCGAGACCGATTCAATCTCGGCTGTCTGCGGGAACATATCGAGAGGGGTTACTTTCACGAGTCGATAAGACTCCGAGAGTCGCTTTGCATCGCGGGCAAGAGTTGCCGGATCGCACGAAACATAGACGATACGGGATGGCAGACGCTCCAGAATGGCCTCTGTCACGACTTCCGCAAGCCCCTCGGCAGGGGGATCAAGCAGAAGCACGGTATTTTGTGAAGAACAGGCAGCAAGCGCATCAGGAAGCAGATCCTCAACATTCCCGGCATGGTACTCCTCATTCACAGCACCCTGTCGCGAAGCCATGGCAACCGAGGCAACCGAGCGTTCGATACCGATGACCTTGATAAAGAGATTATGCAGTTCAGGACCGAAAAATCCCGCACCACTATAGGCGTCAATCAGCAATCCACCGGGTACTTCCCTTGGGTGCACAGCGGCCCTCACTGTCTGTTTTAAAATCTCCGCCACGGCATTGTTAACCTGTCGAAATCCCCCATAACGCTTCTTTTCTCCAATCAGGGCATCCCCGGTCTGAGGACGCGACTTAATCAGCTCCTTGAGTCCTGAATTGACCTCCTCGGAGGCGATCAGACAGCGATCCACTGCAACTACGCGATTCGAACCCTCGGCATAGAAACCAACCACTCCTTCCTTGAAATGAACCGATATACGATTCCTGTAATGGTAGGGTTGAGGTGACGGGAGCATGGTTTCGACGGGAGGTCGTTCCAAGCCACCCAACCTCCTGAGCGCTTCGCCCAGTTGCTTCTCCTTAAAGGCCAACTGATGGGAATAGGCAATATGCTGATAATTGCACCCGCCACATTTTAAAAAAACCGGACAGGGAGCATCGACCCGATGTGGAGAGGCTTCTAGAATTTCCAACAGTATGGCCTCCATATAGCGGGCTTTTACCTTGATCAGGCGCACCCGAACAGTTTCTCCGTCGATCACGCCGGGAACGAAACATGCGATACCATTGACCCGTCCCACCCCTTTGCCACCAAAGGCAAGATCGTTTATGGTGATGTTGATTTCCTGGCCGGGTCGGAAAGAGGTCGGAGTTTCTGTTGTGGGCATGACACAGCCTCGACGGATCTGGTAAAGCAGAGCAAAACAAAAAGAATGAAATCGCACGGCATCATCCCACCTCTCTCCTTTCGCGATGAGCGGTTTATGCGGATGGCCATTGAGGAGGCGAAGTTGGGGATCGGAAAAACAGCCCCCAATCCGGCTGTCGGTGCCGTCCTTGTAAAAAATGGCCGACTGCTTGCCAAAGGGTATCACCATGCCGCCGGGATGCCGCACGCGGAAATCGAAGCCTTGAGACAAGTCACGACGACCCAGTCGGATGGAGCCACGATCTATATCACGCTCGAACCTTGCAGCTCGCATGGTCGCACTCCTCCCTGCACGCAGGCGATCATTGCGGCAGGTATAAAAAAAGTCATCTATGGC
>CAIJRY010000094.1 GCA_903823215.1 uncultured Spartobacteria bacterium | reverse complement strand
TTCTCGAACGCCTCTCCTCGGAAATCAGCGACCTTGTTCTTCCAAAGCATGCGATCGTTCTTGATCGCCCGCTTAAGGAAAGCGGAGAACATCAGATTGCGGTCAAGATTCACTCAGAGGTGACGGCCACCCTTCGTATTGAGATTGCAGCCACTCCGAAAGTGGAGCAACCCGAGGAAGAGGAGGAAGGCACACGCAGACCTCGTCGCAAGAGTGTCGAGAGCACTCAAGCCTGAATCACCAACGGCTTTTTCAAGCCATTGAACTGAATACCGCATGGCCGAAAGTCCAAAGGACGACACCGGCCCTGCCATAGCCAACGGGGCACCGACCGCCCCCAAGTCTGCAAAAAGGGGGCGGGTTCCAGAGGGATCAGCTGGTTTTTCAGGAAGGCAATACCTTCCTGATTCCCATCGCCCTCTCCCCGCAAGTCTGGATGCTGAGATGGGTGTCATTTCCTCCATCCTGCTCTCCCCAAGGGAGATCATGCAGGTAGTGATCGCCAAAGGTGTGACCCAGCATAGTTTTCATCACCCCGCCCACAGCACCATCTTTTCGGTTCTGTTGGATCTTGATAGCAAAGCCAAACCGATTGATCTCCTGACAGTCACACAGATATTGGCCGATCGGAATCTTCTGGAACAGATCGGAGGCCCGGCAGTTCTGGCCAACCTGCAGACCTTTCTTCCCACCGCCGCCAACGCGGAATACTACATCGACATCGTCATCGAGAAATCCCTTCTTCGGCAGATGATCTCAGTCTGCAATACCTCGGCAGTACGATGCTACGAGGAGCAAGGGGATGTGAAAGCCCTGATCGACGATGTGGAAACCCAAGTCTACAAGGTCACGGAAAAAAGCGTCAGGGATGAAAAGGCGAAGACCATCAAGGATCTTTCGCTTGGTGCCATCGATGCCATCGAACTGCTGCACAAGAACAGGGGACAGGTCACCGGCGTCCCAACAGGGTTCAAAGAGCTTGATATCATGACCAATGGCCTGCAGGGGAGTGAGATGATCGTGATCGCCGCCCGTCCCTCAATGGGAAAGACGGCGCTTGCCATGAACATCGCGGAGCATGTCGCGGTCGATCACAACAAACCTGTCGGCGTTTTCAGTCTGGAAATGAGTTCCCAGCAACTTGTCCAGCGTCTGCTCTGCTCACGCGCAAGGGTGAATCTGCAGAGCATCCGCAACGGCTTTCTTGAAAAAGGGGCCATGAACAATCTCGCCAAAGCGGCGGATTCCTTTGCCAAAAGCCAGATGCACATCGACGACTCGGCGGGGCTCAGCATCCTTGAACTGAGAGCCAAGGCACGCCGCCTCATGGATCGTCACGACCTGAGTCTGATCGTCATCGACTATCTTCAGTTGCTAAAATCGCCTTCCAAACGAGCTCAGGAAAACCGCCAAATAGAAATTGCCGAAATCTCGGGCGGCATCAAGGCCCTGGCCAAGGAACTCAACATTCCGATCATCGTGCTGGCCCAACTCAACCGTGAATCGGAAAAACGGGGCGATGGGAAACCCCGTATCTCGGATCTCCGCGAATCAGGAGCCATCGAGCAGGATGCCGATGTAGTCGGTCTCCTTTACCGCTCCGCCTATTACGCCAAGGACGAGGAGGAAAAAACCGAAAAAGGTGGAGAGGCAGCTCTCATCATTGCCAAGCATCGTAACGGCCCCACGGGCGAAGTGCCCCTCACCTTCCTGAGTGAATTCACCCGCTTTGAATCGCGGGATGTGAGCCACCATGAGGGATCGTAAGCAGTCTTAGGATTTTTTATCTTCTTGGTCAGTTGGCTGCACTGAGGTGGAAAGAGCGACCGATTCAGGGTGTTGCTGTTCCGGATTCACGGAAACTCCCTGCAATCCCTCGGGTGACTTGATCTCTGGCATCGAAGGGGCTCCCGTGATCTCGCGGTGAAAATCCTCCTTTGCCTTCTGCAACTCGGCCAGGGCCTTGCCAAGACCTCGCGCCAACTCGGGGAGCTTTTTTGGCCCGAAAAGCACCAAAGCGAGAATCCCAATGAAGATCCACTCCGGTGCAGCAGGCATTCCAAAAGCGAGGAAGAACATACAGAGGAATCTAATCTGGAAATCAGGAACTCAAGAAATGATTTTTCTAAACTGAAAGCGTTGCGAGAGCAGCGTCGAGAGAGGCGACATCCGAGATGCTGATGACCTCGGTTCCCTTGCGGATGCGTCCAACAAGCCCGGCAATGACACCGCCGGGGCCAAGCTCAAGAAAGCGGGTGATGCCGAGATGGTCGATCATGTATTCGATACTGCTCGTCCAGCGCACGGAGCCTGTGACCTGGTCGGCAAGCGATTGACGAATGGCATCGGGAGAGCCAGCCGGCAGGGCGTCGATATTGGCAACAACAGGAACTTGAGGCATGACAATCGGAGTCTCAGCGAGCACCGCACTTAATTGCTGATAGGCGGGCTCCATGAGACGGGAATGGAATGCTCCGGCGACCGTGAGCTCGACAGCTTTGCGGGCTCCATATTCCTTGGCCATACCAACGGCTAGGGCAATCTTGGACTGCTCTCCCGAGATGACGATTTGTCCGGGACTGTTGAAATTAGCGACATCGACGTCCGCGGCAGCGGCAAGATTGCGAACTCCCTCCTCATCGCAGCCGATGATCGCAGCCATCCCGCCGATGGTGGCATCGCACGCCTCCTGCATGAAAAGGGAGCGTTGATCGACGAGACGAAGGCCTGTTTCAAAATCGAATGTTCCAGCGGCGGCATGAGCGGTGAATTCTCCAAGAGAGAGTCCGGCGGCAGCAGCAAAGGAGAGTCTTGGAAATTTCTCCCTTAGCACAGCAAGCGTCGCCAGACCGTGGGTGTAGAGGGCGGGTTGACAGACGGATGTCTTGGTTAGTTCCTCGGGGGGACCATCAAAGGCAATACGGGAGAGGGAATAGCCGAGGATCTCATCGGCCTTGTTAAAGAGATCCGCAGCAACGAGGTAGTTGGCAGCGAGATCCTTGCCCATGCCGACGGTTTGAGCCCCCTGGCCAGAGAAGAGTAGTGCGGTTTTCATAGAGTATTAGGGGATGGAATGTGAACTTTTAAAAGTAGAACGGTATTCCCGCTTTGGCAAAAGCCTCTTTCTGATCCTTAAGGTATTTATCTCCGAGACGGTCAAAGCCACCGGAGGCACGAAAATTTTTAAGAAAAGCATTCACCTGATCCTTCAGAACGGTATCACCGGGGCGCAGACCGATCGCCCACGACTCCTTCTGCAGGGGCTCCAGCATGGCGACTGTCTCCGAGGGATGTTCCTGATGGTTCTTCCAGACACTCATCTGATCGTAGAGAAATCCCTGCGCCTTCCCTTGGATCACTTCGAGCACGGCGGAAGATTCCTTATCGAGCACAAGCACCTTGGCCTTCTTGAGATGCTCCTGCGCCCAGACTTGGCCCGTTGTTCCCTGTCGCACGGCAATGACGCACCCGCTCCGATCAAGATCGTTGATTCCCGCGAGTTTCAATTTTTCCCCGGCAAGCACGGCAAGACCGATCGTGAGATAAGGATCGGAAAAGGAGATTGTTTTTTCACGCTCGGGCGTGTCCGTCATGGAAGAAATGATGCAGTCTATCTTGCCCGTGAGCAGCGAGGGGATCAGACCCGTGAAAGGGATGTTCTCGATCTTGATGGGACGATGAAGGAAAGCCCCCAGGGCCTTTGCCAGATCGGTACTGACACCTGTGGGATTTCCTTGTGCATCAATGGTTTCAAACGGTGGGTAGGATAACTCCATTCCCACGACAAGCGGTTTCGAGCCTGATGCTTCCTCATTTTTTTTACAGGCAGTCAGCCCTGCCAACACAAGGAGAAGAAGCAGGATGCGTGACTTCATGAATTGTCCTGGGGAAGTTGGTTCTCCTCTTTCATCTCCGCGAGGAGTTCCTGAGGCATCTGCTTTTCAGCCTTGGCTCCCAACTCCCGCAGACGCAGCGCCGTGCCGATGATATTCCCTTTTTGCGAGGAGAGCCGTCCAACCGCTTCATCATGAGCCGCAGTCGCCTGTGCGAGCCGTTCACGCACACCTAGGAGCCCTTTGGCGAATTCACTCAGCTTGTCATGCAACACACCGCCAAGTCGTGCGATCTCCAGCACATTCTTGGTCTGCTTCTCAACCTTCCAGACATTGGTCACCGTGCGAAGTGCAGCCAGCAGAGTGCTGGGAGTGACCAGAATTACGCGATGAGAGAAGGCGAATTCAAAAAGTTTCGGATCGGCTGAGAGAGCCGCTCCAAAGGCAGGCTCGATCGGCAGAAACATCATCACCACCTCGGGCGTTTTTCCCTCGAATAGATCGGGATACCCTTTCTCCGAGAGAGACTTGATATGCTGGCGCACGGCGGCGGCATGATCGAGCAGAGCGCGTTGCCGATCACTTTCCTCAACGGCATTACAGGAGCGTTCGTAATCAACCAACGAAACCTTGGAATCCACCACGATGAATCGCCCCTCCGGCAAGTGAATGACAGCATCGGGACGAAGTCTTGTGTCCGTGGAGACCTGCAACTCGAATTCACGGCCCCTCTCCAAGCCGGAGAGTTCCAGCGTCCGTTCCAGAATCAGCTCCCCCCAGGCACCCCTTCGCTGTGATTCCCCCTTGAGTGCGGAAGCCAGATTGCTTGCTTCATCTGAGAGGCGCGTATTAAGCAGTGCCAGGCGTTGCAATTCCTGCGCCAGCCCCCCCGTGTTCTTAGTTTGGGATTCATGAATCTCATCGACCCGTTTACGGAATCCCTCCAACTGCTGTTGCAGAGGCGAAAGCAGCCCCCCGATTTTTTCACTACTCGCCTGCGAGAAGGACTTGCTCCGCTCTTCCATAATCTCCGTGGCTAGATTGCGGAACTGAGCTGTCAGCAACTCTGTGAGTTGGGCTTGCTCCCTCTTGGCATCTTCACGAGCCGTTGCAACCTCTCCGGAGAGTCTCAGCGCGTCTGCTTCCAACCTCTGAGCTTGAGCCTCCGATTGTTCCGCACTCAGTTGGGAGAGGGCAATTTCGCCGCGACTCCGGGCATCCCTGATCATCCATCCGACGACAGCTCCAAGCCCCAACCCAAGAAGAAGGGCGAGAAGAAGCAGGAGCAGCGTAGAAGTCATTTACGAAGATTAGCGAAAAAAGGTCAGACATCAGAAGCCAGAAGTCAAAGAACAGAGACAAAAGGATGAGTTGCCGAGCTCTGTCCTCAGACTCCTGACCTCTTACCAAGTCATCACCCCCTACACCTTCGGGCCATGCCAGCCGCCGGAGGGGAGGAGCACCTCGTTGACCTCTTCTGGCCCCCATGTCCCCTTCTGATAGCGATGCACGGGGCCGGTGTTACTGATGATTTTTTCGACGATACGCCATCCCTCCTCCACAACATCCTGACGGGCAAAGAGGGCCTGATCCCCCCGGATCGCATCACCGATGAGGCGTTCGTAGGGAGTCATCTCATCGGGTTGCTGATCGACGACTTTGAGTTCAACCGGCTCTCCAACCATTCGTTCACCATCAATCTTGACCTGCATACCGATTCCTATCTCGATGCGGGGTGAAAAGAGGAAGCGGACGAAATCATGGAACGGTGCCTGCTCCTCTGGAAAGACCACATCGGGCGGACGGTGAAACTGCACCCGGACTTCAGTCGCTGTTACCGGAAGATGCTTTCCGGCGCGGATGTAGATGGGAACACCCTGCCAACGCCAGTTATCGATGTAGACACGAACTGCGGCAAAGGTCTCAGTGCGGCTATTCGGAGCAACTCCTGGTTCCTGAAGATACCCCTCGAACTGTCCTCTCACGATATCGTTGGGGGTGATCGTGCGGATGGAGCGGAAAAGCTTCACCTGTTCGTCACGCACCCGTTCCATATCCGGCCAGTAGGGAGGCTCCATGCAGAGGAAACCGACGACCTGCATCAGGTGATTCTCGATGACATCACGGAGGCATCCCGTCTCGTCATAAAATTTTCCACGACCCTCGACACCAAAGGACTCAGCCATGGTGATCTGGATATTGCTGACGAACTGGCGATTCCAGACCGGCTCCAGGAAGGCATTGGCAAAACGGGTATAGAGCACATTTTGCGTGGCCTCCTTGCCAAGATAGTGATCTATTCGGAAAACCTGCTTCTCCTCGAGAACCTCGTTGAGAATGGCATCAAGGGCCTCAGCGGATGCGAGATCGCGACCAAAGGGTTTTTCCACCACGACCCGAGCCTCAAATAGGCAGCCTGCTGCCCTCAGCCCCTTGGTGACAGTGCCGAAGAGCACCGGAGGAATCGCCAGATAATGAAGCGGGTGCTTGGCGTCGCCGAGAGCCTTCTTAAGATTCTCAAAGGTGGAGGCATCACCGTAATCACCATCAACATACTGGAATCCATCTGAGAATTTCTTGAAGGCCGCCTCGTCCACCCCCCGGCCATAGGTGATGATTCCCTCTCTTGCCCGCTCGATGAGCTGTTCACGGGTCATGCCGTCCCCCTTGGCGACACCGATCACAGGGCCGTCAAACACACCCCTGCGGTAAAGCGCCTGGATGGTGTCAAAGAGTTTCTTGTGGGCCAAGTCTCCCGTGGCTCCGAAGAGCACGAGGGCGTCACTTTTTGGAATGGTCATGGGCAGAGAAGGAGGGGTTTAGACTATAGGTTATTTGATTCTGAGAATCGGCGATGGGACGCGCCCCATTTATTAAGCACTCCCCTCCGGTTTCTCATGATGGCCTCCGAATTCGTATCGCATCGCGGAGCAGATCTTATCGGCAAAAAGTGCCTGATTACGACTGGAGAAGCGTTCGTAGAGAGCAGTCGTGAGCACTGGAGCGGGAACTCCCTCATCAATGGCGGCCTGAATCGTCCAGCGCCCCTCACCGGAATCACTGACGCGTCCACCAAAGGTCGCCAACTCGGGATCGCGGGCCATAGCATCAGCTGTCAAATCAAGCAGCCAACTGGCTACGACACTTCCACGACGCCAGACTTCGGCAATCTCTGGAAGATCAAGATCATACTGATAGTTCTCAGGTTCCCTAAGAGGGGTGGTCTCAGCGTCAATATCGCGCCTCCCCTTGCCAACGTTGGCATTCTTGAGAATATTCAACCCCTCGGCATAGGCGGCCATCATTCCATATTCAATGCCGTTGTGGACCATCTTGACGAAGTGGCCCGAACCCGAAGGACCGCAATGTAGGTACCCCTCCTCGGCTGTGGTATCCGTGCGGGTGCGACCGGGGGTCGGCTCCGCATTCCCCTTGCCGGGAGCCAGCGTCTTGAGGATCGGATCAAGATATTTCACGGCCTCTTCTGGGCCACCGATCATCTCACAATACCCCCGCTCGAGTCCCCAGACACCTCCGGAAGTCCCGACATCCACATAGTTGATTCCGCTTACGGCCAGTTCCTTGGCACGGCGGATATCATCCTTGTAGTAGGAATTGCCACCATCAATGAGAATATCCCCCTTGCCAAGCAAAGAGGCAAAGATGGCAATGGTTTCATCCACATAAGCAGCCGGGATCATCATCCAGACAGCTTTTGGGGAAGTAAGCTTGCTGACGAGATCCTTGGGATCCGTTGCGGCAACCGCACCCTTGGCAGCAAGGTTTTGGATCGCAGCAGCACTGTGATCCCAGACGACAACTTCATGACCTGCTTTGAGTAGGCGGAGAACCATGTTGGCTCCCATACGACCGAGACCGACCATTCCGATACGCATTGTAATGTTCCTTGGTTGGGGTTGTAGGATTATGTGAACCTTTCAAATCACAGAGGGAAGCCTCCGAGTCAAGCGTGGCATCATGACATTTTTGCCATCTTTGCTTGCTTCCTTTCTTGCGGAGGGATTCATGAGTAGGGTAAACAGGTTGGGCATGGAAACCCGCACCGGCATCATCGCTGCAATGGAATCGGAATTTCGGGATCTGGCTGCCTCCCTCGACCACGATCGAACTGAGAAGATCGCCGGACGAGAAATACACTACGGCCTCCTGGAGCGGCAACCGGTGGCGCTCATTCTCTGCGGCTGCGGCAAAGTGAATGCCGCCCTTTCCACCGCTCTACTCGCAGGCCACGCAAAGGTGGCTCGAATCCTTGTCACCGGACTCTCGGGAGGATTGGCCAAGGGATTGAAGGTCGGTGATATCGTCATCGGCGACTCCTTTATCCAGCATGACATGGATGCCCGTCCTCTTTTTCCCCAGCATGAGATTCCCTTCGAAGGATTCTCTGTGATCCCATCGGCACCGGATCTGCGCCAATTACTCGCACAGGCAGCGCAGGACATGCTTCTTCTCACAAACATACCTTCTTTGGAACAGGCAAAGGTCGCGCAAGGTCTCGTCGCCACGGGTGATCAGTTTGTATCGAGTAACGACGGCAGGGATGCCATCGTCAAAGCACTTCCCTCCGCTCTCTGCGTCGATATGGAATCTGCCTCGATCGCTCAAGTCTGCCGCGCCGCCAATCTCCCCCTCGGAGTCATGAGGGTGATCTCCGACTCGGCGGATGGCAGCGCTCATATCGACTTCGCTCACTTCGTCGAACACTCGGCCTCGATAGCATGCGCGGAGACGGTTCGGTATGCACTTAGGACTCTTACACGACAAGGATCTGCTCATGCGTTGTCTGTGTAGACTAAGCCAATCTTGAACCCGAAGCATTTCGTCTTGTTCTCTCATCAGCAACCATCTCCAAGCGACAGATGCTATCCATAAAATCACTCCTCTCAGTTCTGTTGAGTACATACTTTGTTACAACAGCCCAAGCCACAAATTCCGTCACGGCTTTCACAACGACATCGACCGTACAAGCTCCAAAATATTTAAGGCAGGAATTTTATATCGCGCCAAATGGCAGTGATACAAATTGCGGCAGCAAGGAGCAACCTTTGGCAACATTGGAAGGAGCACGCGATGCTATCAGAGCACTCAAACAAACATCTGTCCTTCCGCAAGGCGGCATCACGATCTGGATTGGCGAGGGAACCTATACTCTCTCAAAGACATTCATGCTGGAGTCTCAAGACTCAGGAACTCCCGGATCACCGATTGTTTATCGAGCCTGTCGTAATGCAATACCGATCTTGACCGGTGGCCGCACTATCACGGGTTTCGTACCTTACAAAGACAAGATCCTCAAAACGGATATCGCCACCCAGGGGTTTAGAGGAATCTACTTCCGCCAACTCTTTCTTGATAGCAAGCGCCTGCCACTTGCCCGCTATCCCAATGCAGACCCTTCCAATCCGATCACAGGGGGATGGGCCTATGTGGACGGGGCATTAGTACCGATGTACAAGGAGGTACCCGGCGAGGACAAACACACCCTCCATCCTAAAGCGATGGATCTGCATCACTGGAGCCATCCAGAGGAGGGGGAGGTCTTCATCTACCCACGGTACAATTGGTGGAACAACATCGTTGGGATTAAATCCATCGATGAATCGATCCAGACAATCACGCTTTCCAAGGACTGTTCCTATCCAATCAGGCCAAACGATCGCTATTTCATCCAGAATCTCTTTGAAGAGCTCGACTCGCCCGGCGAGTGGTATCTGGACAAGACAAACTCGATTCTCTACTTCTACCCCCCCTCATCCCTGGAGGGCAAAACGCTTGCGGCCCCCGCCATCAAGACTCTTGTGCGTCTTGATTCCGGAACAACCGGAGTCACCTTTCGCGGCCTGACACTGGAGTGTTGCGGTGGTACAGCCATCGAATTGAGGAATACAACCAACTGTCTGATCGCCGGGTGTATCTTGCGGAATATTGGTGATATCGGCGGCAATGCCATCTCGATCAACGGCGGGATTAACAACGGTGCCGAAGGAAACGACATCTCTGATATCGGCCGCAGTGGCATCCTACTCACAGGCGGTGACCGCATCACTCTGACTCCCGCGGGAAATTATGCCGACAATAACCATATCCATCACATGGGCATCTATTACAAACAGGGTGTTGGTGTGGATCTCTCGGGATGCGGCAATCGTGCCTCCCACAACTTAATCCATGACGGGCCGCGCTTTGGCATCTTGTTTATGGGAAACAATCATCTTATTGAATACAATCATCTCCATCATCTCTGCCTGGAAACCGAGGATACCGGCGCCATGTATACCGGAGGTCGTGACTGGCTGGGCGCCAGAGGAACGATTCTGCGCTACAACTTCATTCATGATATCCCGGGATTTGGGCAGGAGAAGGGCAAATGGGTCACCCCTTTCTTCGCATGGGGAATCTATTTGGACGACAACACCGGTGGGGTCGATGTCATCGGCAATATCATCGCCCGCTGCTCCAGATCCAGCCTCCATCTCCATGATGGAAGGGATAATCTCATTAAGAACAACATCTTTGTTGATGGCGGCAAGGAGCAGGCAACCTATAGCGGGTGGACGACGACGCATAAATATTGGATCCAGTTCCATGACGCTTTGGTAAAGGGCTACGACTCAATCAAGGACCAACCAGCCTGGAAGGGAATGCGCAACATCGGTATCTCGCCTGATCAGTCAGTCCTCGCCAATGGCATGGTCATGATCGGAAATCAATTCTTCTGTAACATCATCGACTACCAGAGTTCCTCCTCCAAGCTTTACCAGATGGGCAATGTGCCCTTTGATCACAATGCCTTCGACTACGATCTGGTCTTTCATCACGGCCTTCCTGTCAAAATCGACATTCATTTTTCTGACACAAATACCCCCAAGGCACCCGATACTTGGGAGGGATGGCAGCAACTCGGAAACGACAGGCATTCCGTTATCAATGATCCACTCTTTGTCGATGCCACGAAAGATGATTATAGAATCCGCCCACAATCACCTGCCTACGGACTCGGGTTCAGGCAGATCCCAATGGAGCAGATCGGTCCCCATGCCGATGAGCTACGCGCCAGCTGGCCCATTCATGAAAATGGGCAATAAAAGGGCTAAACACTAAATCCAAAGCCTAGCAGTTTTCAGTCTAAACACCTTCGGCCTTACAGCCTCTTGGAAAACGAAGTTTTCCTAGAATGTCACTCCGATCTGCGCACCGAGCACAAGGGCATTCGGGATGTTGCCCGTGCCACCCGGATTGATGACCCACTGGGCGTCGGGTTGGACAAAGGCAAACTTGGTCAGATTGATCCGGTAAGCGAATTCATAGACCAATTCATAGGTGGCGTAGCCGCCTGCCGTCGCTTGATTGGCCTGGGCATAGTTGGAGCTGAAATTGCCGTAAATCACACCAAAGATGGAAACATCGCGGGGACGGCAGGGAATCATACCGGTATAAACGAGGCCGCCGTTATACTGGAAGGGTAACTTGGCCGTATTCTGTTGGGGGCAGAGCACAAAAGCCGACCATGCTGTGAGTCCGGTATCCTTAAAGGGATTCATTCGATAGAGCATTTGGTCGAAGTGCCAGTAGAGTCCATAGGCACCCTGCTGTCCCTGATTGCTATTAAACTGGGGATAGATCCAGGTGGAGTAATAACCGCCCATCCAGTAGTGACCGGGGAGTCCCTTGGGTACCTCTGATGTGAGGGCATCCACTGCTAGAGTGAAATTTTTACCATCGGAACCCTTCGCGGCAGCAACGGCGGATTTTCCATCGTGGGAAGTTGGCATTGAAGAAGCGGCGGGTTTGAAGAACTCGGGAGCCCAGCCGAACTGGCCGATCAGCATCACCCCGTCGTTGGGATCAATGTTCCAATTAAGTCCGTGCATCGAGGGTCGCCAAATCTGCGAACTGACCTGATAGGCACCCAGCATCAATTCGGTTTTCTCTGAGGTCTTGGCCCGGAGGCGTGCCGCCCATGACGCCCAGGGGTAAGCGGTGAATTTACCATTGACCGGCAGTGCCTGAGGATTGCCATCGATCCCGTTGTTCATGTAGAGCCAGTAGAGTGGTGAGGAAGCAAAATCATCTCCAGCAGCCATGCGTCCGAACTTGAAGCTCAGTTTGTCACCAAGGAAATGCTGGTCGTAAGTCAGACCGTAGAAGATCGCCGTGGAACCACCATAGACCTGCTGGACAGTGAACTGGTTGCCAATGTTCTGGGCGGAAAGGTTATTACCATCACGGTTGAGCATGATGATGCCAAGGGTTCCTCCCTTGTACCCCAGGAGTTGCTCGCTATGAAACTCCAGATCTAGAGTAAAGTTATCGCAGTAGGTAAATCCCCGACTCTTCCCTCCTGTGACATTGCCGGCGAGATTGCTCAGGTAATTGAGTGATATGTCCACCCCGTTGGTCGCCAGGCGATCACGCAGGCCGAACCAATTCATCGTTGCATAACTGGAATTCATCCAGTTTTTTGTATCGTCTTCGCTCACCTCATAGGGATGCCAGAATCTCTGGATATCCCAATCCAGACCGGGGATCTGCCTTGGGAGATTGAATCTTAATTCTTGTGCCTGCATGAGGTGCGGAATTTCCGGCACCTTCATGGTGATCACCCGCGATGATGAGGTGGCGTTTGTTGAAGTGAGAGCAGCTGCCAGAAGAAGTGGGAGGATCATTGTTTGGGGGAGAAGTTAAGACATGATGAAACTCCGCACCGCCCCCGCGATGCAATCCGATTTTTCTGCAACATCCTTACATTGTGTGTTTCGATGAATTCTTGTCGCAGGCGTTTTCCGGCTCCATCATGAGAAATTATGCGCCATATTTTCGTCTCAGGTTGCTACGACATCATACATGCCGGGCATGTGCAGTTCTTTCGAGAAGCCAAGGCACTGGGGGATTTTTTGACGGTATCCTTTGCCTCATCCGAGGTACTCTGGGCCCATAAACAACGCCGCTCCTCCCTGCCTGATGAACATAAAAAGGGAATCCTGGAGGCTCTGAACATGGTGGATCAGGTGATTGTCGGAAAAGGCATGGATCATGGCCTTGATTTTCTGGAGGATTTCCGCCGTCTCAAGCCCGACATTCTCGCAGTGACCGAGGATGATCAATATGGCGATCTCAAGCGTGCTCTCTGCGCCGAGGTGGGTGCCGAGTACATTGTTCTCCCCAAGACACCTCCTCAGTACGAGCCCGTCTCCACCTCCCAGCTTGTGAAGTGGATCCGTGCCCCGAAGGATGCCCCTCTGCGAGTCGATTTTGCCGGCGGCTGGCTTGATGTTCCTCGCCATGCACGCCCCGGCGGATTCATTGTCAATTGCGCCATTTCCCCGAAGGTCTCGCTGCGTGAGTGGTGCTATGAACGCAATGCCGGACTCGGCGGTAGCGGAGCCTGGGCACTGCTCAACGGCCATACCGGAGTGGAGGAGGAGATCAAACTCGGTGTCGGCTGGCAAGACCCCGCCGTCATTCAGGAAACAGGCCTCTGCATCTGGCGCAGCGGACAGAGGCCCTCGCTGGAATGCAAAAGCGACGGCTCCATGCTTCGTGGGCGCATGGCACTCTGGTGGAGCGGTCACCCGCATGACACGCCCTCGATGGCAGACCAGAAGCGGGATTATTCCTCCATTGAAACCGCCAGTAAATTGGCCCGCGAAGCGGTTCTCGGCAACAACCTTGATCTGCTTGGGAGGGCAGTCGCCGCGTCTTATGCAACCCAGCTTCACGAAGGAATGTCTCCCCTGCCAGAGAGTGAAGGATGTCTCGGGCGTAAATACTGCGGAGGAGGATTTGGTGGCTACGCACTCTATCTCTTTGGAACTCAGGCGCAGAGAAAATCGTATGTGGACAAGAACCAAGCCAGCCGGGCCATTGAACCC
>CAIJRY010000093.1 GCA_903823215.1 uncultured Spartobacteria bacterium | reverse complement strand
TACGGTTTTCGATCACGCACGGAAGCAGCGAGTTTTCATGATGGTAATAGTCTTTCGTATTCCCATCGAAGCCAAGTTCACCATGAATGAATTCGATCAGAATGGGGACCCGGTCGTTGGGATTTTCCGTGATGCGTCTCAAGAGTTCGCATCCCCAGAGATCGAGCGTTTTTTTCCACTCATCACCAACGATCCAGGGAATCAATGCTTCCGAGATTAACCAAGATGCCTGTTCCAATGGAATCTCGTTATTTCCTTTCAGAAGTTTCTCCAGCCGTCCCGAGGCATTCTTTCCGGCGATGGCATGAAGCACATCCTGGGCATGAGCCGCCACGATCGCAGAATCTGCGTTCACCAAGTCCCTGAGCTCCTGAAGAGCACTCTCCCCACGCAGAACCAATTGCTCCTTCACCATCCCCACCGTCTCAGGATCATCATCACGAAAGAGTCGGCTAATGGCCTCAAGCTGTAACGACATAGGAATACCATTAGTCCCAGAAGGAGATGGAATCAAGTGGTGGAACGCGGGTTTGATGGAAAAATCATATCCCTATAAAAAGAACCACCGCCTCTCTTGATGAGGCGGTGGTTTCTTAAAATGAGATCTTTAGGAAAATCTAAGAACGCCTATGCGCCTTGATTATTCGTCACAGGAGAGTTGCCGCCAGGAGTCAGCCCGAATGTTCCCAATCCCGGGACTCCACCGCCCTGACTCCCCGGAGTACCGGTGCTCGATGTTCCTGTTGTATTTTGCGAACCATTTTGGTTTCCATTTTGAGATCCATTTCCCGCAGTCGTCGTACCGGTGGTTCCAGTTGCTCCGGTCACTGCGCTTGTCACAGATGCCACTGTGGCAGGTATTCCGGCATTGTTGAGTGATGTGGCAATCTGACTGGCATTCTGTGAGGCAAATTGTGTTGGAGAGACCGGAGTTTGGCCTGAGGCAGTTGCAGATGAAGCGTAACTACTATAAGCCCCCTGAGCAACACCAGTCGAAATTGCAGAAGTCACTGTCGGTGCTGCCTGGCTTGCCCCTTGAGCCACAGCGGTGAGAACAGGGTTAACAGATGGCTGTCCATTGACTCCCGTGGGTGGAGTAAGATTCACAAGGCTTTCACTTGCGGTAACCAGATTGATCGTTAGTGCCTGAACATTGGGTGCTGTTTTACCATACATGGGATCAGGAGTCGCCCCGATATTGAAGTTCCCTAGTCCGCTGATTGAGGCTGAGGAAATTGCCGCAATCGTCTGAGTGATTTTTGCGTAGTTGGGATCTTGGGGCGCAATTTTCACTGAACTTCCAGGCTGGATATCAGGTCTGATATTCTGAAGAGCCGCAGTCAACACCGCTCCCTCTGCACTCGCTGCCGCCTGAAGTTGAATCGATTTTGTCTGTGCATTCAGAGCTTGGATTGTCGCCCTATCCGCATTGGGAGGGAGTGTCGAGGTGTCTGGTTGTGAACCAAAAAGTGGGTGATTGACTCCTTTGTTATCCGGTATGACTGTCATACTTGCCGTCACTGCAGCCCTGGCAATAGCAGGAGTGGCAACCGCGGGGTTTGACTGGGCGGCAGCCGATACGATGGCCGCAGCTGATATTTTGGTAGGATCTAGCCCTAGGAGGGGTGCTGTGATCGGGGTCTGAAGAGCGGCCAGTGTGGCCTGCTGAAGTAGGCCTGCAGGCACTTTACCTTGGGTCATCTCCAAGGTTCCAGCGGCCAAGGCTGCCGTAATTTGAGCAGGATTCAGATTTTTAGCTGACTGACCCGGCTTTACGAGCCCCAACTTGATGGCCCCGAGTTGCACAGCAAGCTGATTCTTTGCCATAGCAATCGCCTGCGGGCTTACAGCTGGAGCTTTTGCAGGGGCCTGTGGTGCAGCAGTGGCCGATACTGCCGAAGAAAGCAGGATTGTTGCCACTGCCAAAATGATTTTATGGAGATTATTTTTCATGTTCGGAGGGTGTTTTTTTACTGGCGTAAAGGTTATTCTCAATATTACTCCAAATAGCATTGGGGGTCAAATTCTTTCAATATTTAAAAGACTAAGAAATTGCCCGTTTTCTTACTTTATTAAAATGTTATCACATAATTTTACCACAATTCGCGACTGGATAAAGCCCTAGGAAAGTAAGTAAATTGCCAGTAGTGCGCTTTTTTACATTTCTCCTGATCTTTGCTGGATTTGCCATTCTGGAACTCTTCATTGGAGGAACGCGTTTGCTTTATGCCATACCG
>CAIJRY010000092.1 GCA_903823215.1 uncultured Spartobacteria bacterium | reverse complement strand
CATGCCGCCAAATGGCGTCACTGGCTTGTCTGTATATTCAATCGGCAGATTCACCATATTGGTGATCCTACCACACCTGCCAATCCCTCTTATTTACTACCCCTACATTCCTTCCTCTGCTTCTATTGAATAATCCGGGTTCATTCTTCCATTTTGCAGAGAATACCACGGTTTGAAAATCTGATTCTGTTTCGGAATCACTTTCCCCAGCATCGGCGATTGGCTGAAATGAAATTGCATCCCATCCATGAAACACTTCCCTATCCTTCTGCTTACTGATGGAGGGCTCCCTGGCGGGATGAAATGGGCTACAGATCGTGAAAGGTAACGAGGAGAAGTTGAAACTTAGAATCAAGGGAGAAAAATTATCCTTTAAAGCAATAGGGACAGCTTTTCTCATAGGCATACCGGGGATCGAGCAACTCCTCTGGCTTCAAGGGTTCCTGGCAGGCAAAGCAAAGCTGACTACCGGTTTCCTTGAGTCCGGGATCAACGCCAACCCGCTGATCAAAGACGAAGCACTCTCCCTCGTAGTGTGCACTCCCACATTCCTCGAAATATTTCAGAATGCCTCCTTCCAACTGATAGACAGTCTTAAAACCCTCCCTTTCCAGCAATGGCGCAGCCTTTTCGCAACGAATTCCTCCTGTGCAGAAGGAAACTAATGGAATGTCCTTCATCTCCTCTGGAAGCTGTCGTACAGCCTCGGGAAAATCCCTAAAATGATCGATACCGAGTCTCCGTGCTCCGGCAAAAGTGCCGAGCCTGATCTCGTAGTCATTGCGAGTATCGAGAAGGAGCACGGGACGCCCCTCATCAAGCCACTCCTTCAGCTGCTTGGGAGCGAGGCGAGGCGAGGTGTAGCGGGCAGGATTGATCCCCGCAACGCCGAAGGCGATGATCTCGTTCTTGAGTTTCACGAGCCTCCGATTGAAGGGTTGCTCCTCACTCTCGCTATATTTTGCCGTCAGATCTTCCAATCCAGGGATCGCACGGAGTCTGCCGAGCAGCCATTCCACATCGGGGCTTTCTCCGGCTATGAAGAGATTGATTCCCTCAGGACTGAGCAGGATGCTCCCTTTCAGTCCCCGCTCACGACATTCGGAGCGAATCTCTTCGCGCAGCTCTTCCAGATTCCTGAGGTCGGCAAACTTGTAGGCGGCGATATTGATGATCTTCGACATTACCCCCCATCAATAGCTGAAGAGGTCGGCCAACGAGTAGGTTTTTCCTACGTTGGTGTTGAGTGCGCGCAGCAACTTTCCCTGCACATTCTTGGTCAATCTCCTCCCCTTGCATCCACGAACCACCATCTTGTGCGTGATCTGCTCAGTGGAGGCAGCGACAAGATCGTGGGATTTGAGGTTTAGCTCGACAAGAATCCGGGCGAGTGGTTGCTCACCCAGATCGCGTTCCACATTTGCAGTCAAAGCGGTTCCCTAAATCGTCTTGATCAACTCTTCGGCGGAGAGGCGAACTTTGGGAAGAGTCGCATATTTATCTTCCGCGCTCCGGTAGCCGAGAGCAGCCACGACGACCGCGGCGTATCCCTGCTCCTTGAGTCCCAGAAGCGCATCATACTCAGAGGGTACGAAGCCCTCAATCGGACAGGTATCGACGCCGAGCAAGGCTGCCGAGGTCATCAGATTGCCGATGGCGATGTAGGCCTGAAGGGCCGCCCAGTGCGGAATGCGAGATTCACAACCAGGACTTGTAAGACTGGCTCCCATCATCCCGCGAAGACCTTCGAGGGATTCGATGGGGGTGCCACGTACTTCAACGATCCTGCTGATGTAGTGGTTGATCTCGACATCCGTCACAGAAGTACGCGCGGCAAAGACGACGAGGTGCGAGGCATCCAGGATCTGGCGTTGTCCCCATGAATGAGGAAGTAGCTTTTGACGGAGTTCGGGATTTTCCACCACCAGAAACCGGTAGGGCTGAAGTCCGAAGGAAGAGGGTGAGAGGATCAGGGTCTCTTCCAAGGTCTTCCAAGTTGCCGACGGAATCTTCTTTGTGGGATCGAAGGCCTTGGTGGCGTAGCGCCAGTTGAGGGCGGTCAGGAGTTGCTCGTTGGAAATGGTGTGGCTCATGGTGGTGGGTCTCTTTGGGTTGAGTAGTGTATTTATTGAAATCTGCTGATCGATTTGGCTGGTTTTTTTCAGAAAACTCCAGCAGAAAGTTAATGTCATTAATAAAACAACTCCTTAACCTTAATTTTCTCATCCCATGTCCGAACCCGTCATCGCTCAAAAATCCCCCATCCCCGTCACCGTCGAAGCCGGCAAGACCTACTACTGGTGCTCCTGCGGCAAGAGTGCCTCTCAGCCTTTCTGCGATGGTTCTCATAAGGGAACCGGTTTCGCCCCGACTCCCTATACCGCCGAGAAAGATGGCCCGGTCTATTTCTGCGGCTGCAAGCACAGTGGTAACGGCCCTCTCTGCGACGGTTCACACTCCAAACTGTAAGCTAACGTAAGTATATAGACTTTATTTGATTAGGCTTAAGGTCTGATTTATCAACAGCCGTCCCTTTACACGAGGGGCGGCTGTTTCTGTAAATTGACACGCTTCTTTCCAACCTCTGACCGATAGGCCGTAAGAATCCGATCAGCAGCAGCCTGGGCCGTCATGCCGTATTTCTCGCGAAGGATCGCTGCTGATCCATGCTCGATGAATTGATCGGGCCAGCCGATCCGCACCAGCGGAGTTGTGATTCCCTGATCGCTTAGATGCTCTGCCACTCCCGCACCGAATCCTCCGGCAATGGCATGATCTTCGAGTGTGGCAATCACCTTCACCCCGCGGGCAAAGAATTCCAGCGTGCCAGCATCCAACGGCTTGATCCAACGGGGATTGATAACTGCCGCCTTGATGCCCTGAGCCTCCAGCAAGTCTGCCGTCGCCAGAGCCACTTCGCAGTAGTTCCCAAGTCCGAAAAGAGCAACATCGGTTCCATGGCGAAGCACTTCAGCCTTGCCGATTTCAAGCAGCCGCGGTGGGGTCTTGGGTACAGCTCCAGTACCAGCACCGCGGGGATAGCGGATCGCGACGGGACCGTTATGATAATTGGCCATCGTCCAGAGCATATCAGCAAACTCCTCCTCATCCCTTGGCTGCATGAGGATAATGTTGGGAATACTGCGCAGATAGGCGATGTCAAAGAGCCCATGATGCGTCGGCCCGTCATCAGCCGAGAGGCCTGCACGATCCATGCAGAGGGCCACATTGAGATTCTGCAAGGCGATGTCATGAACAATCATGTCAAAGGCCCGCTGCATGAAGGTAGAGTAGATGGTCAGGAAGGGCTTCATGCCGCGCGTCGCCATGCCTGCGGCAAAGAGGGCTGCATGTTCCTCGGCGATGCCTGCATCGTAGAAGCGGTCGGGATGCCGGGTGGAGAAGCGGGTCAAGCCGGTGCCGTTCGGCATGGCGGCGGTGATGGCGACGATTTTGCGGTTGTGATCGGCGAAATCAGCCAGCGTTGCGCCAAAAATTTCCGAATAGGTCGGCATGGCTGCGGCGATGGTCTCCCCCGTCTCGGCACTGTATTTGCCGAGTCCGTGAAATTTATCAGGCTTGGCAAGAGCAGGGGCATATCCCTTTCCCTTCTTGGTCAGGATGTGGAGGATGACCGGCTCGTTCTGCATTTTGAGAAATTCAAAGGTGCGGATGAGTAGCGAAATATCATGTCCGTCGATCGGTCCGTAGTAGCGCAACCCAAGATCCTCAAAGATCACACCCGGCAGCAGGATTTGCTTCACTCCGGCCTCGATCTTGTGAGCGAGATGACGGGCTCCCTTGCCACCGATCCATTCGACGAATTTTGCCGCCTGATCGTGTAGGTGAGCATAGGCCGGACTGGTCGCAATATGGTTGAGATGCTCGGCGATGGCACCTGTGTTCTTGGCAATCGACCATTCGTTGTCATTGAGCACAACGATGAACTTCTTGGTCGTGTCGGCGACATTGTTGAGAGCCTCAAAACTTACCCCGCAGGTGAAGGCGGCATCACCGGCGACGGCGACGACATGCTCGCGACCACCGTTCATATCGCGCGCCGCTGCCATTCCTAGGCCTGCTGAGAGAGCGGTGCCCGCATGACCGGCCCCATAGCAGTCATGCTCACTCTCAGTACGGAGAAGAAATCCGTTCAGTCCGCCGTGTTGACGCATCGTGCCTAGGCGCTCCCGTCGTCCTGTGAGAATCTTGTGGATATATCCCTGATGACTGACATCAAAGAGGATCTTGTCCTCGGGTGTGTTAAAGACCCGGTGCAGGGCGATGGTGAGCTCCACCACACCCAGATTGGGACCAAGATGGCCTCCTGTTTCTGCAAGCGTATCGATCAGTTCAGTACGGATCTCCTCGGCCAATCGGGGAAGATCCTTCTCGGGAATTTTCTTTAAATCGGTTGGTGTCTTGATCCGATCCAGAAGAGGAAAAGCACTCATGCCTCGGGAAACTGTTCAAGCGTTGCCTCACCACGGCTTGTGCGGGTGATGATTTCGATCCGCTTCTCCGCAGCATCGAGTTTCTCGCGGCAGGTTTTCAAGAGTTGCATGCCCTCTTCATAGCGCTCAATGAGGATTTCAAGCGGAGGGGGATTCTTTTCGATATCACCGACGATCTGCTCTAGCCGACCCAGGGAGGACTCAATGGAATCATTGGGTGCCGTGACAGTTTTTTCGGAGGATGTGGCCATGATTTTATTGTGCTGTTCTACGGGCCCAACGATCTGAGTCAGCGTACAGGATACTCTCCCCGTCGATTGGAAGAGGAGTAAAACTCTTGAGCAGAAAATCATTGAGATTCACTGTGCGCATAATGACCGGTCCCCATTCCTTGAAAGGCCCCTTCACAAGGTTCACAAAATCCTCGTGCCCGGAGATCGGCGTAAGGTAGAGACCGACAAGTGGTGAACCAAGCGTATTAAAATCAGAGATTTCGTTGAAGGCCTTGACGGTCTCCGGGAGTAGCAAGCACTTGCGGTTGGCATACCAGGCCACAGCCCACGGCATATCGGAGGCAAGAACCTCCTGAGGTTTGAACCAGTTGCCAAGCAGGGCGATAACCGGGGGGACATACGGCGGCCACTGAATGCGCGCCTGCTGTCCTGCAAACAGCGTGAGCATCATCGGTGCTCCTGAAATCAAAAAGATCAGACTCAGGAAGAGGAATTTGAATGCGGGCAGGGTGATGTTGAGTCGTTGCCAGAGCACCAGTATGAACGCCGAGCCGTAGATGACGAAAACGGGCAGAAACAGGATATGCAGCTGATTTCCCGAAATGGAACCCTTCACCCCGAAAAGTGCCATGCCAAATGCGGCCCCCAGCCACATGAGCACGATCATCCAGCGCCAAAGTGAGGCAGTAGAGTTTCGGAAGCCATGTATGATGGAAGGGAAAAAGAAGACGACTGCCAGATTAAGGCCCAAATATTCCCAAAGATGCGCCCCCTGGTCGATAAGGCCGGTTTTAAACTTGGTGGCCATTCCTCCACCAAGGGCAAGCCCGGTGTTTACGCCCCGCATGATTTCGCTCTCAGTGACGCCTGCCCCTGCCAAAGCCAGATAACTCGTCAGGCCGAAGGGATTATGACAGATAAGCACATTATGCACCAACCACGGGGAGACAGTCAGGAGATAAACGCCCATACTGATCAGAAACGCACTAACCCTGGCCCGAAAACCCACGAGCAAAAAGACGATATATCCTGGAAGGATAAATGCAGTGACTCCGTGAGCCAGCGACATGAGACCCAGCCCAAATGCCGCAACAGCCAGCCAGACAAGACTTCTAAAAGTCCCCCCCTCCTGCTCGTCAGCATTACTGGCCTTGAGGGCGCAGAGTGTCACCAGACCAAAAATGAAGATGAGGAATAACTGGGGCAGCCCAGCAAGCGCGTACTGCCACAGAAGATCTGTTGCCAGAAGCAATCCAGCCGCCAGCACGGCGAGGGTCATGTCGAAAAGTTGTAACGCCACGAGATACCAGATGAAGACGCCTGCAAAGAGAAGGACAATGCCCAGCACGGCAATGGCTCTGTCACCCATACTGATGGTGTCCGTCGCTGACATTTGAAGCCGGTCTTTTATCGGGAAAAGGACGGCAGCCTCCACGAGAGGCATCAGAGGGGCGTTATAAAATTCGGGGAAATATCCCTTGTCCGTCGGCTTGCCCCGATCACTGAGCACACGAATTGCCAAGGGACGGATATAACGGGTTGAAAATCCCTCCTTTGAGATCAGTGAGCGTGCGATCTGGGCCTGATCCATGGCTGCCTCGTTGCCAAGCCCTTTGAATTGCACAAGAAAGTAGAGCATCATCACACCGATGATGATCACGGTGATCATCCCGATCTTTAAGACCTTTGCAGTGGTTCCGGAATCGATATCGCGGACGGTTTCCTGTAATGCCATGGTTGGAACGATATTTATTACGAACTTTTTGTGATGCCAAATTGGGAAAGATGACGATGCAGAGTGCGGCGGCTAATGCCGAGCTTTTTTGCCGCAAGAGTTCGGTTTTCCCCTGCTTCGGCTAGAGCTTTCCTGATGAGGGTCGCCTCGACATCCGCAAGATTCAGGGTATCGGTTGTCAGGTGATCAGGCTTTGAGGTCTTCAACGCCACAGGGAGATCGGCTAGTCCGAGTTCCTCCCCCATGCCCAGAACAACGGCATGTTCCACAGCGGCTTTGAGTTCACGGATATTTCCAGGCCAACCATAAGACTCCAGGGCGGCCATTGCTTCATGGGTGAAATGCCGTACAGGTTTGCCATGTTCAGCGGACATCTCCTTCAAAAATGAACTCGTAAGCAGGGGAATATCCTCCCGATGCTCTCTGAGTGCTGGCATTTGCAAGGGAACGACATGCAGGCGATAATATAGATCTTCTCGGAAAGCTCCTTCATTCACCATAGTTGCAAGATCACGGTTGGTTGCAGCGATCAGTCTCACATCGGCGCCAAGGGTCTGATTTCCACCAACACGCTCAAATGTTTTCTCGCCGAGTATGCGGAGGATCTTAACCTGCACCATTTGATCAATCTCACCGATTTCATCGAGAAAAAGAGTCCCCCCGGCCGCCTGCTCGAATCGCCCGATCCGTCGCTCACCAGCACCGGTAAAAGCTCCCTTCTCGTGACCGAATAGCTCGCTCTCCAGCAACTGAGGGGAGAGGGAGGCGCAATGTACGGCAATAAAAGGCTTGTCCGCGCGATTGCTCATGGCATGGATTGCCTTGGCAGCTACCTCCTTGCCTGTTCCGCTCTCGCCCTGAATCAGTACTGTTGCCTTACTTGGCGCCACTTGACGGATCAATTCAAAAACCCGCTCCATGGCGGGTGAGCGACCTATCATCTGATCTG
>CAIJRY010000091.1 GCA_903823215.1 uncultured Spartobacteria bacterium | reverse complement strand
TCGTCCAAATTCCCAAGGCGACCCATACAAGATTGCGAGCCGTATCCTTCAGACCATTAAGACCGTTCCTCAGCGCTAAGACTAACAGGTTACTAATACTTCAAAACGCCGCCTTGGAAACTAGGCGGCGTTTTTTTGTTCGAAATGCCGGACTTAATGGGCGTTGATCAGCTACTCTTCTGACCCTGAAGCTTTTATTTCTCCTTGCCTTTGGTTTCTGGCGTCCTATTATGATCAACCGCGCTAAACAAAAAATCCTCTCGCCGTCGGTCCTTGGGTGCGCTGCGCTTGCAGTGTGCCACTTGCGCCAAGGGAAACCCGGTTAAGAGAAAAGTAAAGACACACTATGCCTATCCGCCTCGGTCGCTTCGAAATGCCGAAGACCCTCGTCAAGAACGACAAAACTGCCACCGAAACCTATGCCCAATTTGTTGCCGAGCCTTTTGAGGCCGGTTACGGACACACCATTGGTAACTCGCTCCGCCGCACCCTCCTCTCCTCTCTGGAAGGAGCCGCCATCACTTCCGTCAGGATCGAGGGAGCACCCCACGAATTTACCGCCATTCCGGGCATCGTCGAAGATGTCGTCGAGATCATCCTTAACCTCAAGAAGGTCAAGTTTAAGGCGCACGACCACGAACCCCGCAACCTCGTCCTATCGGTCAACAAGCAGGGGGCCGTCACCGCCGCGGACATCGAGTCCACGGCACAGTGCGAAGTTCTCAATCCCGATCAGCACATTTGCACTCTCGATAAGAAGATGAAGTTCGAGGCGGAGTTTGAGGTCAAGGTCGGTCGGGGATTTGCCACCGGCGACGAAAACAAGAGCCCTGACAAGCCAATCGGCGTCATTGCGATTGATTCCATCTTCTCCCCTGTCACCAAGGTCAAATATGCCGTTGAGCAGACCCGTGTGGGACAGCGCACCGATTACGACAAGCTCATTGTTGACCTCTGGACAGATGGTCGCCTGACACCGGATGAAGCCTTACTTCAGTCGGCAGCAATTCTCCGCCATCATCTGGATGTATTCGTCAATTTCGACGATGAACAGGTTGAGTTCGACGAAACCCCTGTTGAAGTCAGCCAGGAAAACAGTCGCCTCAAGAAGTTGCTCGCAATGAGTGTGAATGAGATCGAACTCTCCGTTCGCGCTGCAAACTGCCTCAACAATGCGAATATTACCACCGTTGGCCAGCTTGCCCAGAAAAGCGAAGCCGAGATGCTCAAATACCGTAACTTCGGAAAGAAATCGCTCAACGAGATCAAGGACAAGCTCATCCAGCTTGGCCTCGGCCTCGGTCTCAAATTCGAGCCGGGACTTGTGGAAAGCATCCCTGTTGCTCCTGTCGTTACAGAATAAAATCAAGGATTAAGGATCACCAGCCATGCGCCATCGTAAGAAAACCGTCAAGCTCGGCCGTAGCCAGGCACATCGTGATTCGCTCCTTGCGAATCAGGTCTGTTCGCTCATCGAGCATCGCCGCATCAAGACCACCCTCGCCAAGGCCAAGGCCACCAAGCCGCTTGCCGAGAAAATGCTTACCCTTGGTAAGAAGGGAGATCTTCATGCCCGCCGTATCGCCATTTCCTACCTCAAGCAGAAGGACATCGTGAAGAAACTCTTCACAGAGATCGCTCCTGCCTCTGCGGATCGCAAAGGTGGCTACACCCGGATTGTCAAACTCGGGAATCGACTCAGCGACAGTGCTCCAATGGCCTATCTGGAGTGGGTCGATTTTGCCTACGAGTCCAAGGTTGAAGAGACTGTGGAAGTTGCCGCCACTGAAAAGCCGGCCAAGGCGCCCAAAGTAAAGAAGGAAAAAGCCGAAGGCGAGGCTGAAAAGCCCGCCAAGAAAGCCAAGGCCCCCAAGGCCGAGAAAGCTCCCAAAACTGACAAAGCCGCAGAGTAAATCTTCGGATCAAAAAGTTACGAAAAGTCCCGTGAGGAAACTCACGGGACTTTTCTTTTTCACTATTAACTTGGATCCTGTACAGTTGAGAGGAGGTGTTTAAAAAGGATAAGATGGTTCAGGGTAATAATGGCGGGATTGGCACACTCCATGTCTTGACTTAAGGCGGTCATCACAGGGAGTTTAGTCGACCGCATGACATCCCCAAACCCAAAGAGCGTTCAGGAGTATTTGGATGAGACCCCGTTCTGGCCGGATGGCACCCCGGTCTCCGATGTTCCAATGGCTCCAATGCAATGGAGAATCTGGTGGCTGGCTGCCGCCGGGAAATTTTTTGAGGGGATGGTGGTTTTCATGACCGGCGTCGCCATGCCTCTCATCAATTGGGAATTCCATCTCACGGAACTTGATCGTGGAATGGTGGGGGCGGCAGTGCTTTTTGGAATTCTGATCGGTGCTTCGGTTCTTGGAGGCCTGGCGGATCACTTCGGACGCAAACTGATGTTCATTGCCGAAATGGCCCTGTTCACACTCTTCCTGATCCTTGTCGCCCTGAGTCCCAATGTCTTTTGGTTGGTGATTTTTCTCTTCGGACTGGGATTGGCGCTAGGGTGCGATTATCCCACGGCCCACATGATCATTTCCGAGAGTATTCCGACGAATTTTCGCGGGCGGCTTGTGCTGAGTGCCTTTGGTTTTCAAGCCGTCGGCGCACTCGCGGGAACAGCAGTAGGCTTCATCATTCTTAAAACGAATGTATCGGCCTCCGACTGGCGCTGGATGTATGCCTTTGCAATCATTCCGGCACTGATCGTTCTGGCGGGGCGTTTTTTTATCCCGCAGAGTGTTCATTGGTTGGTGGAGAAAGGGCGTGTTGAGGAGGCTGAAAGGGAAATGCTGAAACTTCTTTGCAGGAATCCGGCTTACCCAAGGAAGATCGTTCTGAACAAAAAGCTGGAACTCCAAACCGATGAGAATGAGAAGGTTCCTTCCTTGATGAAACTCTTTAAGAAGAAGAGTCGACGGGCGACCATTCTGGCCTCTGTGCCCTGGTTCCTTCAGGATCTCGGCACTTATGGGATCGGTATTTTCACTCCGACCATTCTTGCCGCCACGATAGGCATGGCCCACGGGGCGCCGAGAAATCTTACGGATTTGATATATCAGGATATGCTTTCGGCGAAGGGGGCCGCCGCGATAGACGCCCTTCTCATTTTCGGGATTATAGCCGCCATTTATTTTGCCGATCGCTTCGGGCGGATCCATCTTCAGATCGCTGGATTTATCGGGTGCGCGGTGGGTCTGGCTCTGGCCGCTTATTCGACCCACTTTGATGGAAGTATGAAGATGATCCTTATCTTCAGTGGATTCATGATCTTCAACTTCATGACCAACATGGGGCCAAACGCCATGACCTATCTGCTCGCGGGTGAAGTCTTTCCTACCAAGATCCGGGGTGTGGGAGCTGGTTTTACAGCATCGTTTGCCAAGATGGGAGCCGTCCTCACCGCCTTCCTCTTCCCCATTCTACTCAAGGACATCGGCACCCAGACCCTGCTGCTCCTGCTCGTCGGAGCCTCGCTGATCGGAGCGTGGGTGACATGGGTCTTCCGCATTGAAACAAACGGCATCAGCATGGAAAAGCTGGGAGCGGATTAGATGGCCCCTCAACTATCCTTATTCCCACTTGTGCTTGGGATACCTTCTTGAAAGCTCAGGTTTGATCTTCGGATAGGTTTCCTTCCAGAAGGAAATTAGATCGCGGGTGATCTGGATCGGGCGGCGGTTGGGAGCTAGGATTTCGACGGTTACCTCTGCTTTACCGTTGGCGAGCTTCGGAGCGGAAGTGACTCCAAAGAGATCCTGAATCGAGGCGCTCATTGTGACCTGTCCGGTGGGTTGATAGAGCAGGCGGGCTTTCCGCCCTCCGGGGATCTCAAAGCGTTCGGGAGCGAGGCGATCCAAGGCGGATCGTTGGGCACCCGTCAGGAGAGATTGCAGTGCGGGTAGGGATGGGCGATCCTTGACTTCACGGTAGCCGACGGCTCCATGACACCAGCATTCCAGAGCAGCGAGGCGTTCGGCTTCGTCAAATGTGGGAAGCTCCAATTCGGGATGATAATGAGCGAGCCATTGAACACGCTGAATCCATTCCTCCGCCTCTTCCTTCCATGTAGGAAGCGGAAGATCACCTTCGGCTAGGGCGGATGCCAGCACATGGGAAGCTTCATCGCATGGTTGGGCATCGCGATGCACCGATTCGAGGATGAGATCCCGGAAGACCTTCTCGGTGCGCTTCACCACACGATTGGTGGCGGTATCGAAGAAATAGTCGTTTCTATCCGTAAAATCTTCGGGGAAGACGTCGCGCAACATCTGCTCGTTAATTGCCGTTGCCATCGATAGCTGTACGCGAACGTCGCCGCTACCCTGGCCAATCTCACTGATCTCTGCTGCCACTAGCAGGCGGCTTTCTGAGGCTGCACTCTCCTTGGTGAGTAAACCGCGTCGACCGTGGACTATATCACAGAGGTTGGTGCCAGATCCTCGCCTACGTGCGACCTGATCTCCGAATCCAGCCAGAATGCACCGGGCCAGCATTTCATCGGGAGCGGCGGGGGCATCGATGTCGAGTCTCTGTCCTTCTGCAATGGATAGAAACTGATCATAGACACGAGCCGTCTGCCGTGCGGCATCGCCATGGACGGCAAACTGGCGGCAACGGTCTGCCCGGAACTGATTTTTTTCCGCCCAACGAAAGGCTCGTGCCATCACGAGGAAATCGGAACCTCCACCACCGAAGAGATCCTGCCGTTCCTCCTCCGTTTTGCGATCTGTCCTTAAGAGAAGAGGACGGGATTGTGTCAGAGCTGCCATCAGGGCAAGCGCACGGACGCAACCATATTCCTGTGCGGCAAGGAGCATGCGTGCGTAGCGGGGATGCGTGGGAAACGCGAGCATGCGACGGCCCATCGGGGTGATCAGACCCTCATGATCCAGTGCACCGAGATCGCGCAGTAAAGTTTCTGCTCTGAGAAGTGCGGGAGCCTGAGGAGCATCGAGCCAGCGGATCGCCTCCATCGAGGCAAAACCAGCCGCCTTTAGCGTCAGAAGAACTTCGCTCAGATCGACCCGGTGGATCTCGGGTGCCTCGCGGGGAATACGCCGCTGATGTTCGCGTTCGGTCCAGAGTCTTATACAGATACCGGGTGCTGTGCGTCCAGCTCGTCCGGCTCTCTGATAAGCAGAGGCGCGGCTGATCTTTTCAATCAGTAGGGTGTTGATGCCGCGCCTTGGATCGAAGGCTGCCATACGGGCTAGTCCGCTATCGATCACGCCTGTGACCCCATCAATGGTGAGCGAAGTCTCAGCGACATTGGTGGAGACGATCACCTTTTGTACCCCACCTGCCGAGACGGCGGCATCCTGTTCGGCGGGGGGAAGCTCTCCATGCAGGGG
>CAIJRY010000090.1 GCA_903823215.1 uncultured Spartobacteria bacterium | reverse complement strand
GTAGGCCGGGTTGACATCGATGATTTTCCCTTGGTGATCAAGAATGGCCAAGCCATCAATGGAGGCTTGGTTTATTGCGTTTTGCATTGTCCCCAGCCGTTGGGTTTTATCGACGATATCTAAATTGCCCGTGATATGGCGTGTAATGGAGAGGAAGTTCGCAATCCCATGTTCATCAAAGCCAGGGATTATCTCAAGATCCGCCCAGTACTCATCGCCCAGTTTGGTGTAGTTAAGAATTTTTTCCTTTGCCCGTCGTCTTTCATTCAGTGCTTTGCGGATTCGGTTCACGGTTTTCTGATCCGTTCTCTCCCCCTGCAAAAATGAGGGATTCCTGCCCTTCACCTCATCATAGGTATAACCGCTCAGGTTCGTGAATGATGGGTTGACCCACTCTATTTTTCGGTCAGCGTCCGTGAGAATCACGATATTCTCCGTTTCGCGTGCCAGCAGTTCAAAACATTCAGGCCTCAGATGCGTCGAGCACCCGGAAGTGTGACTGGGGGAGGGCATTCGATTCCTTGTTTAAGGGGGTTATTTTGATCGGGCCTACGACCTAATTCTAGAATTATAAAACCATTCAGTCCAATAAAAAGAAGGACATTCCCGGAGTGGGGGATCATCCTCTTTATTCTATTTTTTTGAGAAGTAGAGGATGTCGTTAAGTCGAGAGATGATCGTTTCCCCTCTGGCGGATATCATCTGGAGTCTTTTTTTACCCCTCTCATCATCCGACTGTTGCTCCAGCCCCTTGATCATTTCAACAATTTCAATGAGGGGGATTCTGATTTCATGACCCATGTGCGCTATGAACACGCTTTTCGCCCTACTGGACTCGTCAGCCTTGCTTATCGCTTCCTTGAGATTCAGTTCGATTTCATGTTCCTTTGTAAAATCTTGGAATGCACCGAAAAGCCGAACCACCCTGCCATCCTGAAATTCGGCACTGCCTTGCGCTCTCACCCAGAGCTTGCGGCCGGTGGCACTAATAAATGGAACTAGGACTTCCCATGAAGTGCCGTTTTCCATCGAGTCCTTAACAGCCCTCTCGATGATCGGTCTCGCCTCGGGGGCATAGAAGTTAATGGCACCTTCCAAGGTAGGCTTGTAATCCTCGGGAACCTCATGAATGCAACGCGTTTGCTTTGTCCATGTCAGCTCCATCGTAGCAAGATCCAGCTCCCACCCACCCACACCCGCTAGGTTCCCGGCCGCATTGAGGATCTTTTCACTTTTCCGTCGGGCTTTTTCAGCCTCCGTCAGTTCAGTCAAATCCTGGGCGACTCCAATAAATCCGGTGATTTCACCATCATTGCCCTTCAATGCCGTCACAACAAGAGAGACGGGGAAATGACTGCCGTCTTTTCTCACATAAGTCCACTCCCGGGTTTCCGATCCAAACCGTACTGCATTGGCGACAAAGACCTCAAACCCCCTAATTTCCCGTCCCAGCTCGAGACTCAGTTCCCGCCCGCGCTGGAGAGTTTCAGATTCGAGATGAACAATTTCCGGTGTATGCACTCCCTCAAGCTCGCCGGACTCATAGCCAAGTAAATTTCTGGCTCCCTCGCTGAACAGCGTGATGAGTCCATCGGGGTTGGTTCCGATGATCGAAATTTTGGATGCGGCAGCAAGAATCTGAGCTGTCCTTCGCTGTTCCTGGGCGAGCGATCTTTGGGTGTCAATCAGCTCCCGGATCGGTCTGTGAAGGCACAAAAACCCGATTGCCGCGCCACAGTCCACGGTTCTTGGGATGATTTCCACCTCCACCCACACAGGGTTTCCCTGCTTGTCATAATGGAGGATTTTTTCCGTGATGCGCAGACCCGCCCTGATAGAGGCTTTAATGCTATCTGCAACCTCCCTGCTGCTTTCCTTGCCAAGCAACAAGGTTATCCTCTTGCCGATGATTTCCTCCGGGGCATAGCCATAGAGCCTGACAAACGAATCGTTGATCCACAGGACATTCCGGCCGGGATCGGTGAAGGCGACCGCCGCCTGTGTGTGTCTTGCCAATGCGGCAAATTCGCCAAGAATCTGTTCCGTTTTTTCGAGGACGGGAGGGGGGCCCGAAGTCATGTAACAACTTTAACTTTACTTGCACGGAAGGCAAGCCAAGGGAGGCTTGTTCAAAAACCGCGAACGCTTGCGGACTTGGGACCAAATAGGAAAAGGGTCTAGCCAAGACAATCCCCCGGTCCTCGTTCGCCTTGGTTTCGCTGGTGGCATCGTGACGATGAATTTCTATTCTGCTAAAAAATAGGGGCGAAAAATTGAACAGTCGTGCTTCCTGCTTGTCTGATTGAGAGTTGCCGATTATCGGAACAGACCCGAAGATCACCATCCCCCGCATCGTTAAGAATCATCAACCCCGATTTATGAATCCATCCGTCCAAGAACTCGACCGTCGTGTCCAAGAAACCAGCAACTGGGTCAAGCCGCTTACCCAGGAAATGAGCCGTGTCGTGATCGGTCAGCAGGGACTGGTTCGCAGCCTGCTCATCGGGCTCCTTGGCAATGGCCATGTGTTGCTTGAGGGTGTTCCAGGACTCGCCAAGACGCTGACAGTCCGTACTCTCTCATCCTGTATCCACGCCCATTTCTCTCGCATCCAGTTCACCCCTGATCTCCTGCCTGCGGATCTTGTGGGAACGCTAATTTACAATCCACGAGAAGGGGTTTTCACGACACGCAAGGGGCCGGTGTTTGCCAATCTGATCCTGGCTGATGAGATCAACCGCGCCCCCGCCAAGGTGCAGAGCGCCTTGCTTGAAGCGATGCAGGAGCGGCAGGTGACTATCGGTGATGAGACATTCAAGTTGCCCGATCCATTCCTCGTGCTCGCCACGCAGAACCCCCTAGAGCAGGAGGGAACCTATCCGCTGCCGGAAGCGCAACTTGATCGCTTCATGCTCAAGGTTGTGGTGGGGTATCCGACCCGCGACGAGGAGCGTCAGATCCTGGATGCGATGGCCACTTCCTCTCCCCGCCTGGCGGTGGATGCACTGGTGACCACCGATGAGATTTTGGAGGCCCGCAAGGTGGTCAATGCGATCTATGTCGATGACCGGGTCAAGGACTACATCGTGGATCTTGTCTGGGCGACGCGTGAACCGCTTAAATACAAGCTCAAGCTGGACGGCCTGATCCGGTACGGGGCTTCGCCACGAGCCACGATCTATCTGACGCTTGCAGCCAAGGCTCACGCCTTCCTTCATGGGCGGGGCTATGTCACACCGCATGATGTGAAATCCATCGGCACCGAGGTGATGCGCCACCGTATCGCTGTGAGCTATGAGGCGGAGGCGGAATCCATTTCCTCGGAGGATATTGTCCAACGGGTTTTTGAGGGGCTTCCGGTTCCCTGATCGTTGTGTACGGGCGTCTCCTAAGCCCATCACTCATCCCATTTGCTGCCCATGAACGATACGCGCGAGATTCTCCGCAAAATCCGTCGCCTCGAACTCCGCACCAGGAGGCTCGTCGAGTCCTCCTTTGCCGGCCAGTACCAGAGCGTTTTCAAGGGGCGCGGGATGAATTTTGAGGAGGTTCGTCCCTACACACCGGGTGATGAGATAAGGGCCATCGATTGGAATGTGACGGCCAGAACCGGTGAACCGTATATCAAGAAATTCACGGAGGAGCGTGAAATGACGGTGATGATCGTGCTTGATGTCAGTGCCTCGGGAAACTTTGGGAGCATCCGCGAGAGTAAGCGCGAGCTTGCAGCCGAAGTCGCGGCCGTTTTGGCCTTCAGTGCCATTCACAACAACGACAAGGTGGGTCTGCTTCTTTTCAGTGACCGGGTGGAGCTTTTCATTCCGCCAAAAAAGGGAAGGATGCATATCCTGCGTTTGATTCGTGAGATGCTTTATTTTGAGCCGCAGGGACGGGGCACCGATCTCTCGGGAGCTCTCGAGTATATGAACAAGGTGGTCAGCCGTCGTGCAGTTGTCTTTCTGATCTCGGATTTTTTGACGGATGACTTTGTGCGTCCTCTCACCGTTTCAGCAAAACGACATGACATGGTGGCTCTCTCGGTTGTCGATCCCGTGGAGGAGCAACTTCCCGATGTGGGAGTCATCCTTCTGGAAGATCCCGAATCGGGCGAGCAGATCGAGGTGGATACATCCAGAAGGGATGTAGCCAGAGGGTATGCGGACCTCGCGGCACAGCGCGCACGGGATACCAAGAGGCTCTTCGGTGCCCGTGGTGTTGATTCCATAGAACTGCGCACCGACACGGATTATCTGCCTGTCCTGAGGAATTTTTTTGACCGTCGAGGCCGTCGGCTTGCCGCATGAACAATCAACAGCCAGGCATCAGTTTTGCACCCGGAGCATCAGGGGGAGGGCCAACCCCCGCACCTATCCACGACATCGTGGGGCCGTTGCCTTTTTTCTCAGGGCCACTTTGGGTCATCGTGGCCGCCTTCCTGCTTGTTGCGATGGTCGGGGGACTTGTTTGGTGGTTTTTTATCAGGAAGAAGGTTGTGCCTCCGACGCCCCGTGAGTCGGCACTCGCCGCGCTTGTATCACTCAGGGACAAAGTTAATGAAGGCAATGATCATGACTTTGGCGTGGGGGTTTCGGATGTGCTGCGGCGTTTTCTTGGCGATGCCTTCGGTTTGGCTGCTCCCAGGCAGACAACGGAGGAGTTTCTGTTATCTTTGCACCAGTCCCTCCGTTTTGTAGCGACCGAGCAGGAGTCACTGGCTGACTTTCTCCGTCATGCCGACTACCTGAAATACGCCCAAGGTGCGGCGACCTCGGAGCAACGCCTTGCGCTGATTGAGGCCGCCGAATCATTCGTTCAGAGTGGAGAGCAAGAGTCGGAAGAGTCTCTCACAACCAAGGGAATTCCCAAGGTTGAAACCAAGGAGGAGGCATGAGTCCGTTTCCTTTTCTTTTGGGGGTGGGGCAGGGATTCGCATTTGCCTACCCTTGGGTGCTTCTCGGACTGCTGCTGATCCCCCTGCTTGCACTGCTCAAGGGAAAATTCGGAGGAACTCCCGGCATACTCTTCTCCTCCACGCAATTGGTGGTGGCCGTCGGGAAAAAGCGACGCGCTCATGCGGGTGCCATTCTTGCTTCCCTGGTCTATGCCACGATGGCGTTGCTGATCGTGGCTCTTGCCAGACCTCAGCTTGGAAGCACGCTCGAGAGGGTGCAGGCGAGTGGTGTGGATATCATGCTGGTGCTCGATGTTTCCGGCTCGATGATTACCGAGGATTATGCCATTGGCGGCACACCGTTGAGTCGTGTCGATGCGGTGAAGAGAGTGACACGGCAGTTTATTGAGGCTCGTCCCAATGACCGGATTGGCATCATCGCCTTCGCAGGCCGTCCCTATCTGGTGAGCCCGATGACGCTCGACCATGATTGGCTCCTGAGCAGGCTCGACGATGTCCATCTGGGGATGGTGGAAGATGGTACAGCCATCGGTTCAGCCCTCGCCTCGGCTGCTGCTCGTCTCAAGGATCGTGATGCAAAGACAAAACTCATCGTGCTACTGACCGATGGCGCCAACAATGCAGGCAAGGTCATGCCCCTGACTGCTGCCGAAGCCGCTAAGACGCTGGGTATCAAGCTCTATACCATCGGGGCTGGAAGCAATGGGCCGCAAGGCGACGGGCTTGTTCCTGTTCCTGTGGGGAAGGATATGTTTGGGAAGACAGTTTATCAGAATGTTCGCTTTGATTTTGATGAGAAGCTCCTCGATCAGATCGCCAAGATCGGTGACGGAAAATATTTCAGGGCTGCTGACACTGCCACGATGGTTAACACTTTCAAGGAGATCGACCGTCTCGAAAAAACCAAAATCGAGGTGGAAAAAACAGCCGAGTACCATGACTACTTCCCATGGCTGCTTCTCTTGGCTGCGGTGCTTCTGTCGGCCGAAGCATTCCTCTCACAGACCCTCTGGAGACGCCTGCCCTGATTCTTCGTTTCCTCACCATGCAACCGCTCTCTCTGATCTCGCCTGATGACTTCCTCTCCTTCGGTTCCCCCGAATGGTTATGGGCCCTGTGGCTTTCGGTTCCCATCGGTTGGTTTTTCATTCAAGCAGGCCGCAAGCGCGGTGCACTCTTGGCAAAAATCCTCGCTCCGCGACTTCAGCAGCAGCTTGCGGGGAGGGTGAGCCCCCTGAAGCGCAATCTTCGCATGGGCTTTCTGCTCATATCCTTGGCCCTGATCATCGTCGGTCTGGCACGGCCGCGTTTTGGATATGCCCAAAGGGAAATCAAATCCCAAGGCCGCGATGTGATTATCGGAATCGATACCTCGCGCAGTATGCTGGCCACCGACGCTGTCCCAACGCGGCTTGGACGGGCCAAGCTCATTTCTCAGGATCTGCTCAACCTCCTCAAGGGGGATCGCGTCGGGTTGATAGCGTTTGCTGGGACGGCGTTTCTTCAGGCACCCCTGACGCTCGACAAGGGTGCGGTACTCACCTCGATTCAGGATCTTGATACAAATACGATTCCCAAAGGGGGTACGGATATCGCCGCAGCAATCCAGATGGCAATCGCTGCCTTTGGCAAAGGAGAAGGAAGCAGTCGCATCCTCGTACTGATGACCGATGGAGAGGAACTCGAAGCAAGTGCGGTTGAGGCCGCCAAAGAAGCCGCCGCACTCGGAATCAAAATTTTCACCATTGGATTCGGATCGGCGACGGGATCGCTGATTCCAATCAGGACGGAGTCGGGACAAAACGACTTCGTGAGGGACGAGCAGGGGAATCCTGTCAATTCAAAGCTGGATGCAGCCCGCTTGACCGAAATAGCCAAGGTCACGGGGGGATTTTATCAACCCTACGGACAGGATGCGGCACAGATGATCTATGATAAGGGAATACTGCCTATCGAGGCTCGGGAAAACGGAACGCTGACCGCCCGCAAACCAATTGAGCGTTATGCATGGCCGGCGACCGCTGCTCTCGTCTTCCTGGGTCTCTGGTCATTGCTTGGCGAAGGTCGTCGTCAAAGAAAGGGATTCCCCATGGCTCTCGCGATGGCATTGCTGCTTCTACCCATGCCGTTGCGTGCATCAGGCATCAGTGATTACCAGAAGGGGAACTATGAGGGTGCGCTCAAGTATTTTGAAGACCGTTTAAAAGCCGGAACCACCACACCACAAGTCACCTTTGATGCCGGGGCAGCCGCTTACAAGGCAGGGGATTACAAAAAAGCCGCCGGATATTTCTCCGAGGTGATGACTTCTTCCGATCCCAAGATCCGGGATGCATCAACCTATAATCTGGCCAATTCCCTGGTTCGTACCGGAGAGGCTGCAAAGGAAGATGATGCAAAACTCTCGGATTGGAAGAATTCGCTCCAACACTACGAAACTGTTCTCAAGGAGACCCCAGGAAATACCCAGGCCAAGGAGAACCGTGATATCGTGAAAAAACTGATCGAGGATTTAAAAAAACAACAGGAACAAAAAAAGCAGCAGGATAAAAAAAACGATCAGAAGAAAGATCAGAATAAGGATAAGGATCAGAAGGATCAGCAGAAGAATGATCAATCCAAGGGTGATGGTAAATCTGATCAGCAAAAAAATCAGGATCAGCAGAAAGGGGACTCCAAAGATCAAAAAGACCAGCAGAATCAAAACAAGGATTCGCAGGGAGGAAAGGATTCCAAGGATCAAAAAGATCAGCAGCGCAAGGATCAGCAGGATGCCAAGGGGCAGCCTTCCCCGCAGCAAGGACAGCAGGATCAGAAAAGCGGGGCATCGCCAACCCCTTCACCAAGTGCCACCCCCAATCAGGAAAATGGATCAAATGGTCAGAAGGAGAATCAAAAAGATCAGCAGGGAAAACAGGATCAACAAGACTCCAAGCAGCCCAAGGAAGGCGAAAAGGATCAACAGAAGGGTCAAAACGGGCAGGGAAGTCAGCCGACACCCGCCCCTTCTCCCTCGGATAAAAAAGAGGGGGCTCTTTCAGGTGGGCAGCAGGGACAAAAACCCGAGGAGCAAAATGCCGCCGAGGCCGCCGCGGCAGAGGAGAGCAAGGATGGAGCAATGACCACTAATCAGGCACGATCACTGCTCCGTTCCGTTCAGGATGAGGAGCAGCATGTTCTCAATCAGCAGCAACGAGCTGTGGAGCAAACCATCCGCAACTGGTAAATATCTCATCGACCATGCCGTGCTTTAAGACACTCAATATATTATCCCTCGTGTTGTTTTGTTTCCTTGGGTGGGGGATTTCGAAAGCTTGTGCTGCGGGAGATGTCTCTGCCAGAGCCGAGCTTTCACGCCCGGAAGTGAGTGCAGGAGAGATGACCGAGCTTCAGCTCAAGGTAACGGGTGCGGAAGTGGCGGATGTGCCCAGGGAGATTGCGGTGGAGGGGTTGCAGATCAGGCTTACAGGTCAGTCCACCCAAGTGCAGATGGTTAATTTCAAAGTCTCATCTTCCGTTGTGTACAGCTATATTGTGATGCCCTTGCAGGCCGGCAAATTCACCATCCCCTCGATACCTGTCAGAACAACCGGAGGAGTGCTGCAGACAGCGCCGCTATCCTTCTCGGTCGTTGATGGCAGTGGCGGCGCACAGTCAGCGTCAGGGCAGGGAGTCGGAATGCCCTCCTCCGTTCCACCTTCACAGCAGATCATGCCCGGATTTTCACAACGTCCGGCGCGTCCCGCACCGCAGAGAGCCGAGACGGGACGCCTGGCTTTTGGTGAGATCAGTTCTCCGAAAAAAACACTCTACCTTGGAGAGATGGTGCCCGTGGAAATTCGCTATTTTTTTGATGCCCGCTATCCGGTGCAGGTAAAGGGTAAGCTGGATTTTGGAAGTGAAGGAATCCTGGTGGAACGCTTTCCTGATCCCAAGGAGAGTCGTGAGGATCGCGATGGTGTGACCTATAATGTGCTCTCCTTCCAGACACTTCTTTCAGCAGTAAAGCCCGGTTCCATCGACATTGCGCCCGCCAAACTGGAGAGTCAGATTCAGATGCCGGGCGCGCTCCCACCCGGGTTTGATGATCCTGTTTTCCAGCAGATGCTCGGAGGGCGCAATCCCTTCTCTCAAGCCCGTGATGTCACGGTCAAGACGGCTCCGCTTCATCTCGAGGTGCTTCCTCTTCCCAAGGAAGGCCGTCCCGCTTCCTTTGCCGGAGCAGTGGGGCAGTTTGATATGGATGCTTTCGTGCCCAATCCCAAGCCGGCACCCGGCGATCCGGCGGTGCTGAATGTCAAGATAGGAGGAAAGGGAAATTTCCGGGCAATGGGGGCTCCTGTTCTTACCGAAACCGACGGATGGAGAACCTATCCACCGTCTGATAAGTTCGAGGGTTCCGACCAGCTTTCGTATGCCGGTGTGAAATCCTTCGATTTTACGCTGATCGCCCAGCAACCGATGAAGTCTTCGCCCGGCAGCGAATTCTCCTACTTCGATCCCGTCTCTGCCAAGTATGTGACGCTGAATACAAAACCCCTGCCGCTGAATGCTTCGCCTGCCCCGACAGGCGCGACCAGCCCGGTTGTCGCTACGCAACCCCAGACAACACCGCAGCAGGGAGCATCCCCTGAGCATGCGGCAGCAAGAGCCTTGGATAAGTCGGGTGAAGGTGGTCTGATTGCCTCACTGACTCTGCATTCATGGAAAACTCCCATTCAACGCCCTGAGTTTGTCATTGCATCCCTTGCCATGCTTCTTGCCTCCGCCGCACTGGCTGGAATTCTCCATGTTCGAAATCTTCAGGTTCAAAACGGCTCTGCGACCGCTCGCCGCCGCCGTCTTGCCGAACTGCTCGCTTCTCTTAAGACCGGAGTCCTCGACGCAACCGCTTCGTATGATGCAGCCGTGGAGTATCTTGCCTTGCTGCCCGTCGCCGAAGCCGACCCCGTTTTGCTTGAAATCACAACCCGCAGGGATCTGCTTAAATATGGTGTTGGCGGTTCCGTTGCTCTTGGTGACAAGGAAAGGGAGAGGCTAATCGAGCAGCTTGTCCAGGCGATCCCCAGCAAAGCATGATGATGAAAAGACGCTTCTTCCTTCCAGTCCTGTCGATGTTTCTGGGAATGGCCATGCATCTCCATGCATCGATCCCGGAGGAGGCTTCCGTCGCCAATCAGTCTTTCGCTTCGGGGCATTATTCGGAAGCTCTTGCGGCGTATAAGTCGCTTCTTGCCACCTCGCAGTTTGACAAGTTCAGCTCGCCGGAGCTCTGGTATCATCGGGGGCTTGCCGAGGAAAAGACGGGTGATCTTGTTGCTGCCTCACTTTCCTATCGACGAGCACTTCTGTTGGATCCAACGCTGCTTCCCGCGCGCAATCGCTTGGCTGCCGTATTGGGCACTCTGGGGATTACTGCTGCCAATGACTGGCGTGACCAAATTCTCATGAGGGTACATCCCGATTTTCTCGTTCTTGGCGGGGCGATTCTGGGATG
>CAIJRY010000089.1 GCA_903823215.1 uncultured Spartobacteria bacterium | reverse complement strand
CGGCTGGCATCGGTATTGAAGGTATCAGCCGCACTGTAGGCAACCTGCGGGCTGGAGACCTGACCTTGGACATTCTGAAAATAGTAGTAACCAACAGCACCCTTGAAGGCGATGTCCTTGGTGATTTTCCAGTCGAGCCCTCCCTGTGCGGCATAGAGATATTTATCGTAGCTCGCATATTTCGGCTGTGAGGTGGAAGAGTAGTTCAAATCGGTGTTGTAAACCGGGAAAAGTCCTCCGCTGAAGAACGGGGTAAATCCCTTGAAAAGTTTGTACCGAGCTTGCCCCGCGATGCCGTCGAACCCTATGTCATTGGCCCACATGATCGTTGTGGGAGTGAAGAAGGGATTGTCAAATCGTCCGAAAGTCACCGCGGCAAGCCTGTCGGGATCGGAGCCGATTTCGTATTTCAGGAAGGCACGGTCGAGCCAGATGGCATACTCGCTGAAATTCCCCCCCTGTGTGGTTCCGGCAAGCGATGATGCTCCCAGTGTCTGATTTTCTGAAACCGGCGATCCATTCTGCCCCGTGCCGATGCGGAAACCGGAGGTGAAATTCTCCCCGAGATTCATATCCGCCCCGAAGCGGAACCGAATCCTCAGGCGTTGACGATCCTGCGTGGTGTTGTAGGTAGGAATGCCAATCGGCGGGGTCTGGTTTCCGTTGTATTGAGAAATATTGAACGGAGCACCGGTGTTGATGGCGTTGAAATTAATCGTATCAAGATCATTGAACGAATTGGTGGAGAGGCCGTTTGTTGAAGGATAAATATCGCCTTCGTAACGGAATCTGAAATCAGAAAACGGTCTGAACTTGGCAAGCCATTCGGGATAATGGGGCGATGCCCAACCCTCGCTCTGGGCCGCAGCCATGACATCCTGTTTGATTTCATTCCTCATCTCGGTCTTCACGATCTCAGGGACATACGAGACACTCACAGATTCATCAGAGGAGGGAGGGGCTGCCGCTTCCATCGCCGCCTGCTGCGCGACGGACGCCTGTTGGGCTGCTTGCTGTGTGGCTGCCGCCTGTTGGGCCGCTATCTTGGCGTCATCCTTTGCCTGCTTGATCAGATCCCCTGCATCCTCCTTGGTGAGAATGCCCCTCTGGACGAGACGATTGATCAGATTCAAGGTCACATTTTCGGAGGGAGGAACAGGCGGTGGGGCCGAAGCAGCCATCTTCTCTGGGGATTGTTGCAAATTCGGTGGTTCGTCCACAGGAATGGTCGCGGGAGTTTTGGTGCTGGTCGCCGTGGTTGCGCTTGAGGCAGGGGATGGGGATGTTACTGGTGTCTGTTGAGATGGTACTGCTGCCGTATTGGTCACCGCAGGCGTTGACGGCGGCGTTGTGGGAGTGGCCGCTGGCACAGGCGCGTTGGTTTGCAGGGGTGAATTTGTGGGATTGGCTGCCTGTGCAAGTGAAGCGATCTGCTGCGGGGTAAGGGCGATCGGAGCGACTGAGGAAACAGCGGCAACGGCATCTGACAGATCGGAAGAGATGCCGCTTTGTTGATTTTGCGCGACAACAGCAGGGGCGGGTTCAGCTTTCGCTTCAGGTGCGAAGAGTGAGTCGGCAGCCATCAGCCTCAGGGAAGAGAGTGCCATCAGGAGAGTCACTCCCCTCAGCAACCGCTTCTTCCTTGGTGTTAAAAATGAGTTCATTGTCAGTCGGGTAAATTGGAGATACCGGTTGCCTCGATCAGTTGGGGCGACGGGCGTTGAATTTCATCACGATGGGCATCGGCATGCCTTGTGGTGGCTCCTGAAGAGTGATGTCGGAAAAAACCTCGTTCTTGATGGCTGCATCAAGCGCTGGATCACCTGTGGATTGCCCAAGGGAAACCTTGGTTATTTTACCGGTGGTATCGGCCCAGAGCCTAACTTGCACATTCATGATGGCACTTCGGGTTTTCTTATGAGTACGCAGCACCTCGGCAACGCGGGCCTGAACCTGTCCGGCGTAATATCCATATTTACTACCGCCTCCCCCTCCCTTGCCCCCAAATCCGGTACCACCTCCACCACCATTTCCAGCGGCAAGGCCGGAAGCATCATCTCCCTTAATGCTAGTGGAGAGAGGCGCTGGGGCAGGATCGGGTGCCTTCTCCGGTGGTTTCTCACTCGGAGCCTCTTCTTTCTGAAATTTTTGCTCTTCGGGCTTCGGCGGTTCCACCTTCGGCGGAGGCGGGGGCGGTGGTGGGGGGGGCGGCGGGAGTGAAACCATCTGGATTTTCTCCTTGGGTGCAGGCCCGTTGTCGTCATCGCTATGATGAAAGATAAAAAAGGCGACAATACCCCCCACAACCACCAAACCGCCGATAATAAGCGGCAGTGGGGATTTTTTATCAGGGGTAAAATTGGGAGAAGCCATGGATGCGATGGGTAATTATTGCCTTTTCTGGGTGGCAAGTCCCACTTTCTCGATGCTCAGCCTGCCAATGATATCAAGCACATCCATAATGGCCTGATACTGGGTGGCACTATCTCCACGCACAATCACCGGAGAGTCGGGTGAAGAGGATTTTATCTCCCCCAGTTTCTGCTCAAGTTCGGCAAGCGATACCGGCAGCGTATTAAGAAAGATTGCCCCTTCGTTATTGACCGATACAGCCTGGGTCTTGGGCCCTCCCATATTGGGAGCCGAACTTCCCTTGGGAAGATTGACCTTGATCGCTTGCGCCCCAGCGGTCGTCATGATGATAAAGATCAGGAGCAGCACAAGGTAGAGATCCACCATTGGTGTGACATTGATGTCGGCTATTGCTTCTCCTTCTGAAGTGGCTTGCATGGCGGATCTAAAAATTAAGGGCTAATGAGACGCATCATGACCGGCTTGTCTGGAATAATACTCAGCGATCTTGGTGATGAATTCATCGATGAAGAGGTGCAGATCCGTTGTGATCTCCTTCACCTGCACGCTTAGGTAGTTATATCCGAAAAGAGCAGGAATCGCGACGATCAGACCGCAGACAGTAGCCAGCAATGCAGCGGCGATACCTGGCGCGATGGCATTGATGTCAACTTCTCCCATCATGGCGATTTCCCCGAATGTGATCATGACGCCAATGATGGTTCCAAGGAGACCGACATAGGGACCACCGGCAATACAAATGGTCAGTAGTACCATGCTGCTGTTAAGCTTCACAGACTCGCGTGTGATCTGGGCCTCAACGGAGGATTTGATCGCTTCGATGGATTCATGGCTAAGTCCCCCTCCCTGACCACGACGTTTTCTGATTTCATCGCATCCCAGATGATAGACGCGATAGATAGGTGAGGCATGAATAAATCTGATATGAGCGGGATCCGCTCGCCCGCCAAGGGAGGAGATCTTCTCAGGATCATCAGTGTCCAGTTCCGTGATGTTGCCAGCCAGGTGATGCCACTGATTGACAAACTCTTTGGAGCCCCTGGACAATCCCTTGATATAGTTAAACTTTGCGATCATTACGATCCAGCTGATCGCGGACATGATGCCAAGAATTCCGATCACCACCCAGGCATCAACCGTAACCGACTTGATCAGAAAGCCGAAAATTCCGAGATTATCCAAAAAGCTGACGGCAGCCGGCTCTTCCTTGCCAAAGACAAGTAGTTTGGCGTTTTGCTGTCCCTGACCAAGAGCAGCAAGTTTGATAAAGCCGGGGGTTCGGGCTGTTTTGGAGATTTCCATCTCGTCGATCTCTCCTGAAAATCCCGGCTTCCCATCTCCGTCTCCACCGATAAAAGCCTGACTATTCATTGAAGGAAGTGCCACGGGGAGATTAGCCACCGCCGCTCCATCCACAAAGAGAGTGGTGCGTGTTCCGTCTGAAACAACAGCAAGATGTTTCCAAGCACCCGCGGCTAGCGGAGCAACGGGGGCCGTTCGCTGGGTGCCGGCCGCATTGCTGATTTCAAGGAAGGGCACACCGTTATCCAGACCTATCCTCAGAGCATTGGCACCGTCCTTACGGCTGTAAATCGCTGAGTTGGGTGACAATGCAGTAGGTTTGACCCATGTCATCCAAGTATAGGGGGCCGCTTCAAGAATGGCACCTGTGGGTTTGGCCTGGATGCTGATCGGCTTCTTGGGATCGATTTTGACTCCTCCTCCGATGATCGCCCCCTCAACAGGGATGCCCGGTGTCTCGGCCCCATTTCCCTCGCCGGAGGAATCACCCGGAGGTGTACCATGCTCATTGAAATGATAAACACCCACGGTATCGCCGTCATAGGCGCTTTTGGGCAGGTCTGTCTTCTCTCCTTTTGCTCCCTTCTTTTTCTCATCATGGGCGGAGTAGAGATAAAGGTCTGTCGTGGCGCCCGGTTTGAGATCGGGAATCTTAATCCAGACAAATCCCTCATTCATCACAGGATCGAATTTTTCGATTTGGGAAGCCAAGAGTGTCTTGTCGTCAGCGGTGACAAATCTCAGATCACTTCCGTCCTCTTTGGCTGAATTAAAGTTAAAATTCCCGTCATGGAGACGCAGGAGCACGGTCGCTGTCCCGATTGCATCGGTAATAGGAACCCCGCTATCCGTTGTATCCAGAGTGATCTTGGTTCGAGAGCGCCAAGCGTCGTTCCACCATGTTCTGGCCTGAAGGGATCCGGAGAGCAGGAAGACTGCCGTCAACATTGCGAACGGGAGAGCTGTCGATGTCCGACCAGTGGAAAATAACACGGGAGTTTTCATGATAATGCGGGGCTGAAAAATTAAAATTCTCCAAAGAGACGGAAGGTCACCAGATAGGAATTGGCGATCACGGGGGTTTGGGTGATCAGGGGCACTCCGACATCGATTGATCCGTTGAGATACTTGAACATTCTGATTCGTGATCCGATTCCATAGCTTTCCATATTCCAGAAGGCGAGCTGATCAGGAAGAGGTTGGTTGATCGTCACGCGCCCCCCTTCGAGGAATCCATAGAAACGCCATTCGTTAATTCCTAGATGACCGGCAAGGGATGGAGTGCGAAGTTCCACACTCCCAAACAAAGCATTGTCCCCTGCCACAGTCCCCTCCAGATACCCCCTCACTGTGTCAAGCCCGCCTGCCGCAAATTGCTCACTGTAGACAAGAGGTTCGGGCGAAACCTGCCCCTGAACTTTGGCATAAATCTGAAACCCTCCTGGCAATTCGTGGGTATGAGAGAGATCTCCTTTCAGGACAAAGAAACCTCCATCCGCATTATAACGCAGATTGGCAAAGTCGTTTTCATTACCGTACGAGCCAAACCCAGGAACAGGCAGCACGGCACCACGAATGCCAAAGGAAAGCCCGGCGTTGAAAATGGTGGTGGAATCCTTCGGTGTCCAAATCGCAGTGTAGTTGATACGAATCGGCCAGTAGTCAAGAGGCGTGGGTGGGAGGGCAGCCAAACCGGGGGTCAGAATCGTCTGGTTGACAGCTTGGTTGAGATGTTTGAAGTCAATGCCAGCACTCAGAGACTGACTGAAGTCCTTTTCAGTGGGAAGGGCAGCCAAGAATCGGAATGCAGCCGTTTGTCCTGCACCATTCACAGCAGAGCCCCCGAGAGTGGAAACATTACTGTTCTGACTCCCGTAGGAAAGATTCAGGCGCAGCCAGTCGATGTGAGGGAAACGTGCTGTGTAAAAGACATTCCAGTTGAGAGCCTCAGACGTGTTCTGGGGAGCTTCCTGAAAAGAACCGCCTAGTGAGTGACCGAGTTGCCAGAGATTGTCGTAACTTGATGCAAGATTGACCCGATAGGGAACAGTATTGGGACTATAACGATTATTGAACTCGGCACTTCCATGCCAGGGAAGGGTATCCTTGACCGTAAGATTCACATCGACAGTGCCGGGTTCGAATCCTGGGGTGATCGATGGGATGACCTGACGGTCACCCCATTGATTCAGTGACATGATCTCCGTCGATACCTGATTGAAATTGGGCACCGTTCCGGGCGCGAGAGAAGGGACCTTTCTCTTGATTGCATCAAGCGTAAAAAAACGGGAGCCCTCGACATTCAACCGCCCAACCTTGGCCTCAACAACCTGAAGAAAGACAATGCCTCGCTTTCCCGTCTGCTGCGGAATCTGCACACTGACTGTTCCAAATCCCTTGTCCTGAATCACTTTTTCCAACGCGGCACGCGCCTGCTCCACATCATCGGGAGTACGTTCAGGCCCCATGAAGGGATAGACTGCTTTTTCAATCTCACTGCGGTTCAGCTGATGTGATCCAAGAACGCGGAACTCCTTGATATAGAGCATCTGAGCCCTTGGAGCATTGGTTGAGGCACCACTTGGGGATGACGCCACGGCAGGAACCGGTGGGGGCTCATCACCCTGTACGAGGTTTGCGTTTTGAGCATTTCCCTCTGATATCAAAGCCAATGACAGAAGGGCAAAAATCACAACGCCCTTTCTCCCGCACACCATGGGGGTGCAAAAAAAGCAAAATAAAACTGTGCTGTGATGATGTATCACGGATGAATTCAGAAGTGGCTTCCCCGTTTTAGTAAGTGAAATAGCGGTTCACCTTATCAGAAAAACTTTCTAACATTGGAATCCTTAATTGTGACAATTTCGTCACAATTGGAGAATAGAGACTTTTTCATCACGACGCAATCCTTAAGGACGATCTAATGGATCGTTAATATCAATCGCCTTAAGGAACCGCTGATTTAATCGCATAGAGACTGTTGCGGTAAGAATGGGCCGGAGGCTGTGTTATCGCCGCAACCCCATGGGGCTGTGGACAAAAGGTTGATTTTTGTCCTACAGCAGTCACCATGGGATTAAATCAGCGGTTCCCTAATGGACTTTGAGAGAATTCACGCTGGTAAGAATACCTGCAATCATTGAGTAGGCTACCACTCCGACAAAGACAGCAACGATCAGGATCACGGCAGGTTGAATCAAGGTGGTCAGGTGTTGGATGCGCGAGGATAACTCCCTGTCATAACGCTTCGCCCCTCTGGCCAAGGCTCCCGCGAGATCCCCCGTCTGCTCTCCAACAGCAAGAATGTCGAGAAGCACCGGAGGGAAGAAACCCGTCCGCTTCATTGCCGCAGCGATGGAACTTCCCTCCCTCACCTTTTCGGTCAGTTGATCGAGTAGACTACGGAGATAGACATTCCCTGTGGCACCCCTCATCAACTCCATGGCGGAGAGCATTGTCACCCCGTTGGAAACTAGCGTGGAGAGATTTTGCATCACCTCGGCATAAAATCTCGCCTTGAGCACGGCCCCAATCACCGGAATTTCGAGTTGCGAACGATGCCACCATTCCCGTCCACCCGGAGTGGCAACAAACAGCCGCGCCCCTGTCACCAGCGCACCGATCACGGCAAGAATCGCCCACCACCAATGTCCACAGAAGAGACTGACATTGATCAACACTGAAGTGATCACAGGAAGTTTCTGCCCTGATTTTCCAAGAAGCACGGAAAGCTGGGGTACAAGAAATGTGAGAAAAATAAACATCAGTAGGATCGCCGAGGAAAAGACAATTGCTGGGTAGACAAGAGCCGAAGTTACTTTCTTGCTCAACTCCCCCACCATCTCAAGATGAGCGCACTGTCTGCGTAGAATCTGCGGCAACACTCCCCCCGCTTCACCTGCGGCGACCAGATTGCAATAGAGAGGATCAAAAGATCCTCCACAATTACGAAGAGCCTTGGAAAACCCAACCCCTTCCCTCACCTGCTGGCGGAGAGTCGCTGCAACCAATTTGACAGGGGAGCGCTCCTGGCGTTCTTCAATCACTTTCAATGCTCCTTCGAGTTGCAATCCGGCGTCGAGAAGTTCCGCCAGCTCTTCGGTGAAAAAGAGCAAGTGCTGCGACCCAAGCTTCTGAAGTTGACCTCCCCCTCCACCGGTCATCGGGGCGAATGTTGTCTTTTTTTCCCGACCGGCGGAAACAGACCCCTCTTCAGAAGTCACTTTGGCAGGCTGAAGCCCTCGTACGCGCAACTTACGGTAGGCATCAGATCCCGATAAAGCCTCAATCCGCCCCGTTTCGGTGCGACCTGCGGCATCTAAGGCTCGGTAAGAAAAAAAAGGCATCTGGTGATAGGAGTGCATTCTTAGGGAAGTACCAAAGCAGGAAAAGTGCTATTTACAGATTCGGTGAGTTTTACTCTTCTCTCCCGGATATTCTACGGGTAGGAGAGTGTTCACCAACGAGCATACAATGAACGAAGCATTTCCATCACATGCATTCCTTCACATCCTCATGCGTGTGTTCGTTGTGGGATGTTTTTTCATTTCAAACTCGCAGGCAGGGGCGGGTACAGGAATTGATTACTTCCAACCCCTCACCGTCTCTCTTCAGCCTAAGGTGATCCAGGGTACCCGACCCGTTTGGGAAATCAGCGATGCATTGGTTCAGAATGAAACTGATTCCGTTCTGCTGCCCGTTCCGTCACTTGCGTCGCAGGATGCCATCGGCTGTTTCGCACTGACTGTCGTCTTTCAGGATCATGGTGACGGAGGCCCTGTGGTCGAATGGATACCCAAAGACGGGGATAGTGTTCTACTAAGCGCAGGCCTTGGTGAGGCTGGTGTCGCACTCGGCTTGAATGCCCGCACTTTGCTCATCCCTCAATCCGTTGCCCTCGACGGAGGAATGCTGCGCGTCGGATACGCAGGGAGATTTGAAAGAATGATCTCCGTCACGCTTAGGCCCGCTAGGGAACTAAGCATTGCAGCGCTCGGCCCTGATTTTGTTCCGGGACTTGCAGCGGAAGACGAACCCCTGCTCACCGCCGAAGAAATATCAGGGACTGATCTCCCTGCCCGGGAAGGAGATCGGCAGGAAGGCAGGGTCATCCACGCTGAACTCTCCTCACAGCCCAAACGAATCGATGCCCCCCATTCAGCGGGAAGCATCGAATTCATTCTTCCTCTGGCTTCCAAACCACAGGGGAGCCTGCTTCAGGCGGAAATCGGAGGACTCGATCCGGAATCCTCAATTGAAGTGAGTGTCAACGGTACATTTCTTGGAACACTCAGATCCCTTCCTTTCTCCCTGAACTCCCCAAGCACTATTTTCTCTAATTCGGGACGCCTGCTACTTGCAGGATGGCGACCCGCCTCACTCTTTATCCCGGCCCAGCTTTGGAAAGAAGGTGATAACTCGGTACTCATGACGCTTCACAGGGTGGTGGGAGATGAAGGTCAGCCCGTCTTTTTAAGGAAGGCACGGGTGGATCTTCTTTTTACACCCCTCACGATTTCATCTGCGCCATTACCAGCAAGTACCAATCCCCCAACCGCGGCCCAGCCTGTGATGACCGGCCCTGCATCACAGGAAACGCTCTCCACCGGATCCGCTTATGGGAATCCACCTCCATCACTCTTCCGTGCAACCCCACCCCTCACTGTAAATTAGAGAATCAAGCGAGTAGCGCTTGACCCGAAGCGTTTCTTGGAAGAGATAGTGTGGGCCATGGAGTACGGTGCAAACAAACCAGCATCCTAATCTTGCCTTAGATTCCCTTCATCATGAACAAGCCTCTCTCTCTTCGCCCCTCTCTGCTGAAGGATCAAGACGGATATACGCTCTTTGAGATCATGCTGGTTCTCGGCATCATTGCCGTGCTTGTCGGTTCCGCCATTTATCTGGTTGGAGGCAATCTGGATGTGGCCAAGGAACAAAGGGCAAATAGCGACATTCAGGCCATCTCCATGCAGCTTCGCACCTATGAAATGCTCAACTACCGCAAACCGACTACAGATCAGGGTATCGAAGCACTTGTTCAGTCTCCCTCTTCAGATCCCAAACCTCAACATTGGAAAAAATTGATGGAGTCTGTTCCTTTGGATCCGTGGGGTCAGAAATATGTCTATCGTAATCCCGGTAAATTCAAAACGGACGGGTATGACCTCTACTCACTCGGACCGCAGGGTAAAGATGGCGATCCGAGTAATATCGGCAGGTAGGCCCCCGCGGGTTATTCTCTCCCCCAGATCCTATACGGGAGGGTTCACACTGCTGGAAATCATTATCGCTCTCAGCTTGATTGCGATCATGGTGGCGGCGTCCATACCCTATCTCTACGATGCCTATGCCAACTCTGCCGGCGATCGAGCCTCCGACGCCCTCGCTACTGCTGCGCAGGAGGCCCGTGCGCGGGCCATCGAATCCGGGGAAATCCAGAATCTCAAAATCACAACCAGCGGGATCAGTAGCGTCCCACTTCCTCCCGGGTGGCATCTTGAGGTCAAGGGCCTCAACGACTCAAAATTTCATCTCCCCAGAACCAATCAAGTCTGGCAATTCAACCCCGCTGGGATTTGCGAACCTCTCGAATTAAAAATTTACGATGCCAACCATGTGGTCACGATGTCATTTGATGCGTTGACCGCGCAACTTCTCCACGACAATGAGTAGACTTCCTCTGACTGAGGATGGAGGGAAAAGCGTCGATGGATTCACCCTCCTTGAAGTCATGATTGCCCTTGGAGTCTTTGCCATTGCTGTCGTGGGTCTGATCACGGCGCTCAATACAGCGGTCGAGGCAGCTCTGGAAGTCCGTCAGCGCGCCATGATCCGTTCCGAACTCGAATCGCAGCTTGCACTCCGCATGGGCTTCCCTCTCCAAACACAAAGATTGGTTCTTGAAGCAAAAGATAATCACGGCATCCGGGTCGAGGAATCCCTTGCTCCTTATCCCGTCAAAAACAAGGACGGCATCGAGATCCAGAACATCAAGAAACTGACGATCACAGCCACACTCGATAAGCAGAGTGAGACTGCATCCATCCTGATAAACAATTGATGACACCCTGCACGATCAGCAGAAAAAATCCCAAGGGATTCACCCTGTTGGAAGTGGTGATTTCCATGACCATCATGGCTCTGCTGGCCGGTTGTGTTTACGCGATCGTGAGCTCAGCCATCAGCGCGTCACAGACGACCATGACGCAACAACTCATCCTGAGGCGTCTTGATGCCTTTCTGCGCGTGACTCGTGATGCCTTTCTCAATCTTCCCGCGCAAGGATCAGTCACACTCGAACCGGGACAGCAACTCGTCATTGCCAAGCCGCAGGAGCTCTTTGGCCAACCGAGTCTCGCAGGAGGTTCGCTGGTTATGGCGGCACGCGCTCAATCCGACGGCACCAGAACCATGACGATGCTCACCATTCCCGCCAACGCCTCGGATCGCCAGCGGGCCGAAGCCCTGGCTTCCCGAGGGGTGCCTCTCCTGCCGAAGATCCGGAAACCACGCTGGTCCTTCATGACCGGCTCCAACAATGTTCTCCAGTGGAAGGAGGAGCTACCCGCAGGTAGTCCGCGTCCCGTTCTTGTACGGTTACAACTGGAAATAGATGAACTCCCTCATCCGCTGGATGCTGTGTTTTACATTCCTCCGATTGCCGCAACACCGCCTCCCCCTCCCCCGACGGAGACGAACACGCCCTCTCCGGCTCCCATCCCACCGAAAACATGAGGTGCTTTCGAAATCATCAGTCAGGCATGGCACTGCCGATGGTACTCTGGACGATTGCCCTGCTTGCCGCCATCACCATCCTGCTGGCGGGCATCATCGAAGGTTGGATCTCCGAGGAAACACGAGAGGGAAAACAGTTCAGGGCACGCCAGCAGGCATTGAGCGGTATCGCTCTGGCGATGAATCCCGCAATAGGACCGGGCGATCCTCTGCTGGAACATCACACCACCGACAAAGGGGAGGGCTATAAGGTCACTATCAGTGATGAATCGGGCCTCATCAATCCCAACTCCCTTCTCGCAGCAACCCCTGACCGGCGCGATCTGCTCAAGAAGCTTTTTACAACTTGGGGACTCAGCATCAGCGAAAGCGATACGGCAGCCGACGGACTTTATGACTGGCAGAGCACCACCCCCGTCCGTTCGCTGCATGGTGCAAAAAAAGCGGAATATGAGGCCGTCGGGCAAGCGGGATTCCCTCCCGATGCACCGTTCGTCTCAACCGCCGAAATGGTTCTTGTGCTGGGCTTCACCCCCGTGATCCACGCCCATCCGGACTGGCGCAATGCATTCACCACCCATTACAACGGAAAGATCAACATTCTCCATGCACCCAAGTTAATTCTCACCGACTTTCTGGGTCTCTCACCAGATCAGGCCGATCAATGGATTACCCTGCGCTCTGGGAAGGATGGCATTGATGGTAGCAGTGATGACCTGACGGTGGATACGATTTCCCATGCCGCCTCCCTGATGGGATGCACAGGAGCGCAGCAATCGGTGATTCTGGATACCTGTGATGTCGTCGGCAGTGTGAGGCGGATAGAGAGCACGGGGTTCTGCAATGGCGTCAAGCGGCACATCACGGTCATTCTGGGCAGAGGCTCAACAGATAATGCCCAATCGTCAGGCAATCTGCTAGGATGGACGGAACAATGAACCCGGTGTCCGATATGGCTTCTCGCGATTCTGAATCAATCGTCGATGAGAATCAAAAAAACCCGTCCCTTCCTAGGCTTGGGAAGAGCGCGTCGCATGCCCGCACAAAAAAATCACAGGGTCGCTCCATCGTGGAACGCCCCAGTCGGACGGAGGGCACATGGGAGCGGTGGTTACTCTCAACGGATCAGGCACCCGCACTACTTTCACCGGATGCCACAACCCCTCCAGCAACGGATCGGATCGTCTGCCTTCCCTCATCCACACTTTTTGCATGGCCTCTCTGGATAGCAGGAGAAGGAGAAATCTCTGACCTTGTACGCCTTGAATTATCCGGCAGGCATCTGCTCAAGCGGGGGATGGAAGAGTCGATGCTCGTCCTGCAGATCCTTCAGACAGAAAACCGACGGCTGGTTTTGGCGGTTGCACCTGATGAGCCTTTTCCCGAAGAGATCATGCCCACGGACTGGAAAAGTGCCACCCGATTCGAACTTCCTTCCCGTCTCCTAGCAGGTTCACTCGATCATGATCTTATCCTTTGGGAAGAATGGGGTGTGACTCAAATGTCTTTTTACCGGAATCAAACACCTGTTTGCTTCTGTAGCGTCCGACCGCATGATATCGGGGGCCTCATTCATCGCGTCTCGCTGAGACTACTCGCAGAGGGAGTGTTGGAGCATCTGCCTGTGCGGATACTGTTCGACGGGCTTCCCGAGGGATCTGCCTTGTCATGCATCGCTTCGCTCACGGCGACATTGCCCCAGTCCAGAATCATCCGCCGTGACTCCGATCCCACCCCTCCTCTGCTTCGGCAGGAGACTTTTGATTTGCCTCCCTCTCAAGCCAAGGCACAACGGAGCCGTTTGAAGCAGCGTGAAAAGTTATTCTCCCTTGCCATTGCCGGGGTGATTTTCTATCTGCTGCTCTTGCTTTGGGGAGCCGGAGACCTGCTGATCCGGCAGACGGCCTTAAATCGTCTCCGTAACGAAATTTCTAAAATTGAACAACCTGCGCTTGCCGCGCAACTTCAATCCAGCCGCTGGCGCGCCCTGAGACCGGTTATTGATCCGAACACCTACGCGCTCGATCTGCTTGCGTCGGTGGCTGCTCCCACCCAAGGTGGAAAAGTGCGTCTCACCCTTTTCTCACTTGAACAGGGTCGCCTTCATCTCTCCGGAGAAACCACGGATGTGACTCAGGCCTACAGCGCGATCGAACAACTCAAAAAAAACCCACTCCTGCAAGAGTACGATTGGAATGCCTCCCAGCCTCAACTGGCAGGCAAAAACAGTGTGCGCTTCGACATGGAAGGAACCCGCCCCGATGCATCCCATGAGACCGCTGGCACAAAGTGAAAAAACACTTTTTTTGATTTTGTGCGGAGCCGTCTTTATTGGACTGAACATGCTTGGACTGCGCGCTTTTCTTCAGGCTCGCACCAAGGTTCAGCAGGCCATGATCGCGGCCAAGACCGAGCTTGCTTCCGATCACAGCTGGTTGAATCTGGCAACAACCCTGCAACCCGCCATGAACTGGGTCGGCTCCCACCCCATGCCGGAGATGCAATCTGACGAGGCAAGTGCCCGCCTGCTTAAACTGGAACAGAGTGAAGCTGAGAAGGCCGGCCTGAAGGTCATGGAAGAGAATCTTCTTCCCTCACAGGACATTCCCGATGGCTCCAGCGTCGGGGTTTCGGTGAAACTCTCCGGCCCTTTCGCCGGAGTTGTCCGTTATCTCTTCGCATTACAAACTCCGACAGGATGGCGATCCCTCGATAAATTGGCATTGCGGAGTGATGCACAGCCACCCAATGTCGTCGCCGAACTGGAACTGCGGCAATATTTCCATCCGGCAGCCGCATCAACCAACTCAACCCATCCCGCCATACCTTGAGAAAGGAAATGCCAATGACATTGTCTCATGCCGCATGCGCAAGCCCCATGATGCGGTCGGGACTTGTTTTATTCAGCCTCTTCTTTTGCATGATCCATCATGGGTATACCGAATCACCCGCCTTACCACCGCCGGCACCATGGGAAAAACCAAGAAATCTTGAGGATTTCCAAACATTGCTCCAGCACTCCCCTTTCTCCCTGCCGACCGCCGAGGAAAGCTCACCTTTGGCTGAACGGTATGCCCTGACAGGAATCGTCACAATTGGGGGAGAAGAGGAGATTTTTGTTTTTGACCGCACTGACCAGAGTCGGGAAATGCTGACCCGCACGCCCAATACCAAAAACATGTCCCTAGTCACTCTCATACGGGAGGGAACCGCGCTTCCACAGAAAGCCACGATTCGAGTCGGCGCCGTGACAGGAACTATCAGCTATCTGGAAGCAAGCCCGCAGCAACAGCCACAACCTGCCGCCGCGCTTCAAGCCCCCGGTTCTCCCGCTACCATGAGGCAGTTGGGAGTGAAGCTGCCTCCGTTACCGCAGCCCCCCAGTGCCATCAACAACGGGCAATCACCCTCTATCGCACCACAAACGCACCGCATCATCCGCCGACCGATGGTGACCCCACCACAGCCCTGAGAAAGCCCGGATTTGATCCCATGAAACCCGTCCTGTTCAAACCCTTTTTGGTCTTCCTGCTTTCAGGATTGATCCTGACTGTGTCGTCGCCCACCCACGCCCAGCAGACCATTCCTACAGACCGCCCGGTTGGTGGCGTACCTGATATGGTAGGCACTCAGCAGGCACAAACTCCTCAGCCTTCAGTAAATTCCTCTGGAGAAAAAACAACTTCCATCCAGTTCCCGCACACTTCTGTCAATGAAGTGCTCAACTACTACGAACAGCTCACGGGCAAAAAAATCATACGCGACTCCAATCTGGCAGGCCCTGAACTGACGATTCTCGCGGCAAATGAAATTCCGCTGAGTGAAGCGGTTGCGATGATCGAGAGCTCTCTGCTTCTCAACGGTTATACGCTCGTGCCCGTGGATGAAAAGACCGTCAAGATTCTCGGCCCGAGCCGACTTGTGCGTACGGAGGGTCTGCCTCTCTATCTGGAAGAGTCACAGCTCCCACAGAATGGTGACAAGCTGGTCAGTTTCTACAAACCGCTGCGGTTTCTCAGCCCCGATGAGGCCAGCACGATTATTCAGGGTATCATTCAGGTCAGCCCATCCACATCCCTTGTCCCCGTCGCCAACACAAGTGCCCTCATCATCACTGAAAAAACCCCCGTCATCCGAAAAATCCTCGCTATCCTAGATGTCGTTGATCGGGAACCCAGTAAGATCATTACCGAATTCATACCGCTTCAACGCGCCAATGCTGAAAAAACAGTCGAAACACTCAACGCCATGTTTGGTACAGGTACTGGAACCGGAGCAGCTCGACCTTCAGGTCAGCCACAGGGAAATACAGGTGGATCAGTCCCCACAAGTGGCGAGGTTCATCTCTTGAGCGGCAAACCACAATTCATTGCTGACAAACGGACAAACCGGATTCTCATGATCGTCAAAGCCGAGAATTACAAATATCTGCGGGAGCTGATCAGTAAGCTCGATCAGCCAGCCGACTCATCCTTACCACTCGTTCGTCCTCTTAACTATCTTCCCGTCAATGATGTCTTTCCCGTCCTTGTCGATATGCTCAAGGGAAAAGACGATGCCGACAGTGGCAAATCAGGGCAGGCAAGTTCAACTCCCGCTCCGACACCCCCTCCAGCGCAGAACTCATCCTCCGGGGGAGTTGGAGGTGGCATAGGTTCCTCCAGTGGAGGTGCGGTGGCCAACACTAGCGACAAACTCCCGGAACCTCAGCAAAGCACGCCTCAGTCCGTCACGATCGGTCCGGCAAATATCATCTCCGACCCCAACGCCAACAGCATCATCGTCTACGGACCACCTGACACCAAAAACAAGGCCAAGGAGATCATCGACCTACTTGACCAGCGCCCCAAGCAGGTTTATCTCGCTGCCGTTATCGGTCAACTGCAGCTGACAGAGGGTATCGACTATGGCGCCTCCTGGTTTGCAAAAATCAATAACGGCGGCAGCAATAATTTACTCGGTGCCGCATTGAACAACACCTTCGCGGGAGCTTTGACCAATCTGGTCACCACCGGCCTCACCAACGCTATCAACGCCTTCCCTTCCGCACTCACCGGCCTCACTGTCTACGGCACGGTGGCTCAGGGCATCAGTACCTATGCTCATTTTCTGGAATCCACCGGAAAATTCCGGACACTTGCACGACCCGTCGTCTATACCAGCAACAACAAGAAAGCCACGATCTTCTCGGGTCAGAATGTTCCGGTTCCAACAACCACCCAGGTCAACACAACGCCCGGCATCAGCGGATCCTCAGTCAACTCGACCGTCGGGTATCAGCCTGTTGTTCTCAAATTGGAAGTCATTCCACTGATCAATTCCGACCACGAAGTGAATCTCCAGATTGCACAGCATAATGATAAACTCGGGGATTATGTGAATATTGGCGGCAATAGCGTACCGAACATCCTGACCCAGGAGCTTACCACCTCAGTTCGCGTGCCTAGCGGTTCCACGATTGTTCTTGGAGGACTTATTACGGATGACAAGACCGTTGATGATGCCGGCATTCCCTACATCGGAAAAATCCCCATCCTCGGACCACTCCTTGGAGGACAGAGTAAAAAAACCAGGCGGCGCAGTGAACTGGTCGTCATGATTCAGCCGATCGTCGTCGATTCCAACGAAGCCATGGAGAAAGCCAGTATCAGTGAAGGGAGCGAGTCTGAGCTTGGCAGAAGAGCCAAAGACATCAGGAATAAACTGGATCCCTCTCCAACACCGAAACCCAAGAAAAAAGGATTCCATCTCTTCCAGCTTCCAAAGATCGATAATTATTAGAGCGTTTTAAATAATAGTGTGGCCATCGACTTGCGAGTGCCATGGGGTCGGTTGGCAAGGAGCAAGCAATGAGGTTGTAGTCCTGCCCTACCGCCCGAGCGACGCGACACCGCCAACTGCCCCATGCCGCCGCAAGGAATGGCAATGGAATGACTTAAACCGCTCTAGGCTTACGGCTTTCTCTCAGCCCGTTCTCCCGGCAGATCCCTCGTCCACTCTTCCTCTAAAATAGGGGGCTCGATACCATGCAACCCAAATACCCAAAGTCGATGAAATGGGACATGTACCGTCGGTTGTCGTTTGGGATGGGCACTTCCCGTGAGCAGACACCAGAGATTGCCATCCCTCCATTCCACTGCGCGAAGATGCACTTCATCCAGTGCAGAGAGGAAGGAACCATGCCGCACCTCTTCCTCTTGAAGTAATTTTTTACCGTCGGGTTCGCGCAACGGTGTGACGACCGACTTTACCGGATCAAGGGCAAAGAGACGCACAAGATCCCCGTGTTCCCCCGGCATATCGTTCACCGCAAGATAGCGTGCATCCGGGCTCCAGAGCATCGTCGTGGCACCAAGTCCGCTGGCCCATGAATACAAAACTTTTCCCGACTTGGAGCAAATCTCCAAATTTTTGCGGGCCTCACCATGTCCCCCAGGCTCTGCCTTTTCACGACGGACAAGAAATTTCCCGTCAGGTGAAACCGAAAGTGTCTGCTCCCCGAGGGGTGCTGCCGACTCAACTGACTGGCTTATCGCACTCCCGCAGAGAATCACCATACAGAGCAATATCAAAACGGGATTTTGTATTCCGTGAAATTTTTTTGAGGGAATGGAGACTAGAGAGCACTCTCCGGATTGATCGACACACTTGCTATGAACAATTGGAAAATGATGCATCTCCCATCCTTTCTGACTCACATCCCAATCATCACCTACCGCTTCTTGCGGGCACCGTAGCTGTAACCCTTTAGCGTGCGTGCGCCCCTGATATTTTTGAGCACACGGGCTGCCTCCTCCTCCTGAAAGAGCATGGTGAAGAGGTAGGGAAAGTTTTCCAATTTCTCCCGGGGAACCTTCTGGGCGATGAAAGTTTCGATAGCCTTCACATGCGGAAGTTCCTCAGCCGTCATGATGGTAAAGGCATCTCCCTCAGTCTGCGCACGACCTGTACGACCGATACGGTGAACATAATCTTCAGGGTGCTGCGGTACATCGAAATTAATGACATGGCTTACCCCCGCGATATCGATACCTCGTGCGGCGATGTCCGTGGCCACCATGACTTCATACCGACCGCTTTTGAAGCCCTCGAGCGCATCCATGCGCTCCTGCTGCGAGCGGTTGGAATGCATGACCGCCACCTTGTGATTTTCACTCTCCAACTGGCGGGCGATTCGGTCGGCCCCATCCTTGGTACGGCAAAAAATGAGGACACTATGATAATCCGTGCGATCGAGCATTGCCTTGAGCAGATCGAATTTCTGCGCCACGGCAACCGGGTAAAATGCATGCTTCACGGTCTCGGCGGCAGAGCGCCTGGCTCCTATCGAGATTTTTTCAGGATTACGAAGGCACCAGGAGGAGAGTCTCTCGATCTCATCGGGAACAGTTGCGGAAAAAAGGAGCGTCTGGCGTTCCTTGGGACATTTTTCCACAATGCGGCGGACATCAGGCAAAAACCCCATATCCAGCATCCGATCCACTTCGTCGAGCACCAGAATGGAAATATCGGCGAAACTAACCTCTCCCTGTTGGAGAAAATCAAGCAGCCTTCCCGGCGTGGCGATGATGATATCAACCCCCCGCTGGAGGGCATCCCGCTGAGTGCCGTATCCGACTCCCCCAAAAAGCACTACCGTTTCAAGATCGGTGAATGCGGAGAAATCCTTGAATGCCGCTTCGACTTGAAGAGCCAGTTCACGGGTTGGCTCCAGGATCAGACAGCGCGTCTTGCCCGTCGCCACCTTGAGTCGGCTCAAAATAGGAAGTCCAAAGGCAGCCGTCTTCCCGGTACCTGTCTGGGCAGAGGCGATCAGATCCCCTCCACTCAACACGGTGGGTATGGCCTGCTCCTGAATGGGTGAAGGCTCTACATAACCCATCCTCTGTGCGCCGTGCACGATTGGTTCGAATAATCCAAGATCCTGAAATGACATGAAAGATCAGCCTAACGGTTCCCTGAGATCACACCAGTGAATTACACTTGGTATATCCCGGAAGGCAACGGCTCCGTGGATACCGGCCCGCAGGATCCATGGATAGGTATGCCACACCACGCCTTCGATCGTGACCAATGTTCTGGACTCTCTCTCTCCTGCCCCACTCGGAGGGCTCGCAGCCGTGACATCAAGCAGCTTTCCTAATCCCCTGCCATCGGCCTTGATCGCCGACTCTCGGCAACACCAGAAACGGAAAAAATCCGAGAGATTCTGTGATTGGGCAAGAGAACTGACCTCCTCCCCGGAAAAGAACCTGTTGGCTAATGCATGGAAATCGAGGGGACGTTCCTTTTCCAGGTCGATGCCTGCCTGCATCGGCGAAAAAACCGCTGCCACCAATTGCTGAGTATGTGAAATGCCGAATTCATGATGATTGAAACATGGTTTTCCAGAGGCAGTGATTTCAATGGGTATCTTCTCCGAATCCATATCCAACCAAGCTGATAAAATTCCACGAACCAGATAACGGCCTGCAAGAAATCGATCTCTTGAGGCTGCATGAGTCAGCTTTGCAGCCCTCTGCAATTCCGCATCGGGTAGCAGGACGGGCTTTATATGAGGGATATCAGCAATGACAATCACAGCCTCCCTGCCCGCAGGCGGCACTTCGGAAAGAGGGGAAAAAACAAAGGAGCGTGGGATTTTTTCCTCAAAGGAATCTGTCATCGTGAGCATCTACTCCTCCCCTCCCTGCAAATAATCAGGGAAAAATAAAATCAACGGTTTCTCAGGGCGCACCCGTTGAATCGCATCACGCGTTACCGTCAATGTCGATTGGGGTTCATAGAGCATCTGGAGGAATTAAATTGAAAGGTGGGATTTTAGCCACGACAGCCTCTCCCGCCTCGGTGAGGGCGAGATAGGCACCTTCGGCAACAGCGCGACCCGCAGTAGTATGGTAGCTGTTGTAGGAAAAAGCTTCTCCCGGTTCAAGCCGAGGGAAGCAGCCGACCACCCCGTCACCTTCGACTGCGGTGACCTGTCCATTCTCACCACGAACCACCCATTTGCGTCCTTTTACCGTAATCGTCTGATCACTCCCGTTCCGGATCGTAATGTAGTAGATGAACGGGTGCGGTTGGTCAGGTGAGGCAGGCAGATCGAGATCATAGACCACGCGATCCACAGTTGCCTCAAATCCTGGGAGAAGTTGGGGCATCATCAGTTAACAAGTTTGAATCAGAGTGAGATGATAGCAAGCAAGGTGGTCAAGCGCAGACTAACGCCGCCATTCGAGAGTGTCACAAACTACTCCTTTGGTTTGACCGTGGAGGCGATGTACAGTTCGCGCAGCTGTTTTGGTTCCACTGTCGCCGGAGAGGCGGTGAGAAGTTCGACGCCACGATTGTTCTTGGGGAAAGCGATCACTTCACGGATCGACTCCTCACCAGCGATCAGCGCGACCAACCGGTCAAGACCAAGCGCGATACCACCGTGAGGCGGCGCACCATGACGGAAAGCCCGGAGCAGATGTCCAAAGAGCTCTTCTTGCTCGACCTCGTTGATTCCAAGGACAGAGAAGACTTCTGATTGCAAATCACCCTCATGGATACGGATGCTGCCACCTCCGATTTCCACGCCGTTGAGCACAATGTCGTAAGCCTCGGCGCGGATAGTTCTGAGCTTGGAAGCATCCTTGAGCAATTCGCGATCCTCAGCCTTGGGACGGGTAAAGGGATGATGGACAGCATTCCATTTTTTCTCCTCGGCGTTGTAAGCAAGCATCGGAAAGTCAACAACCCAGAGGAAATTGAGCTGGAGCGGATCAATCGGCAACTTCTGCAAATCCGCCACACGCAGACGCACCCGACCCAGCGCAGTGCAGGCTGTTTCCCAGGTGTCGGCACCAAAGAGAATAAGATCTCCCTCCTCAATGCCGAGGCGTTGGGTCAGGGCCGTCTTCTCCGCATCGCTGAAGAACTTCACAATGGGTGATTTCCATTCGCCGTTTTCAACCTTGATAAAGGCCAACCCCTTGGCTCCCGCGCTCTTGGCAACTTCGGTAAGCTCCTCGATCTGACCGGTGGTGATGGAGGCAAATCTCTTGGCGTTGATAGCCTTGACGACACCTCCCGCGTCAAGTGCGGCGCGAAAAACCTTGAACTGACTCTCCTTGAAGACATCCCCCACATCCCTGATTTCAATCCCGTAGCGGGTATCGGGCTTGTCACTCCCGTAGCGGTTCATTGCTTCGGAATAAGGCATGCGCTGGAAAGGAACGGTGATTTCGACACCGCGGGATTCACGAAAAATGCGTTGAAACATTTTTTCGATCAACGCATAGAGAGCATCAGGCCTGATAAAGGAAGCCTCGATATCGACCTGAGTGAATTCAGGTTGCCTGTCGGCGCGGAGATCCTCATCCCGAAAGCACCGGGCTATCTGGAAATACTTGTCCACACCACCGACCATCAGGAGTTGCTTGTACTGCTGCGGGGCCTGTGGCAGCGCATAGAAGCTCCCCGGGGTGAGGCGTGAGGGAACAAGAAAATCACGGGCTCCTTCCGGTGTGCTCTTGGAGAGAATCGGAGTTTCGATTTCCCAGAATCCCTCGGTATCAAGCACATCTCGGATCGATTTTGTCACGCGGTGCCGGAGCCTCAGATTAGCCGCCATCGCGGGACGGCGCAGATCGAGGAAGCGATGCGTCAGACGGAGATCTTCGTTGGCGATGCGTTCATCCATCGGAAAGGGTGGCACTTCCGAACGATTAAGGATAGTGAGCGTGGCGGCAACGAGTTCAATTTCACCTGTCGGGAGTTTGGAATTTTCTGTTCCCGCGAGACGGGCGACGATCTCACCGCTGACCGTGATGACATCTTCGGATCGAAGACTGTGCGCGGCAGCAGCAGCCTCGGCATGAACCTCGGGACGAAACACCACCTGGGTGATCCCGTCGCGGTCGCGAAGATCAATGAAGATCAACCCTCCATGATCACGGCGTCCGGCAACCCAACCACTGAGGGTCATGGTGCGTCCAATGTCAGATGGGCGCAGGGCGCCGCAGAAGCAATCACGGTAGTGCATAAGAAAATGAAGAGAAGGATGAAACCTGAAACTTGAAACCTGAAAAAGGATTCAATGATCCAAGGTGTATTTTTATTTGTTCGCTATCTATCTGGTTTGATTGATTTCCGGTCTGATCTTCAAATTTCAGCTTTTAGGTTTCGATTTTCCTGAAGCCATGCAAGGAGCTCTCCTTCCATGAGTTCCTCCTCATGACGATCGGCGAGGCGTTTCACCTTAACTCTGGGCCATTCGGCTCCAATGACCACAGCATAGGCGGCTCCGTAGACCTCGGCCGCACCAAACTGTTTCCCGACCCGTTCGGCACCGAGAGAAAAGGCCACACGCCAGCCAGCAGAACGAAGCTGCTGAGCAAGTGAGAGCGCAGAGAGACGCCGCTCCTCGGCGGCAATCACAAGATAGAGTTGTGTTGGGGCATCCGCTTTCAAGGCCGCTTCCTCCTGGACTTTGGCGGCAGGGATTTCATTGATGAGTTCGAGTAGGACGGCATCGCCGACACCGAAACCGACCGCCGGAAGATCCGCAGATCCATCACTTAGGTCTTTGAGCAGACGATCGTAACGACCACCACCAGCAATTGCCCGCAGGTTGCCCTGAAGGGCAAAGGCCTCAAAAACAATGCCGGTGTAGTAGGCCAGCCCTCGCACCACGCCCAGATCAGGCCTCACAAAATCCCGCAACCCGCGAGCCTCAAGATCGGCCAGCAGCGGATCAAGACTAGGGATCTTCGAGCACTCCAAAAATTCACGCAACGAGGCGAGGGATATGCCGAAGGGCACCAGCTTCTCCTCCGTCTTCTCTGCGGGCTCACGCTCCATCTTATCCACGATATTCAAGAAATCCCCGGCGCGTTCCTTTTCAACCCCATGTCCCCCGAGAAATTCATACCATGCCTGACGATTGCTCAGACGGATGACAAATTCCTTGTGCGTAAGTCCAAATGAGCGAAGGAGATCGATCAACAAGGCAACCACTTCGGCATCCGATGCGGACGATGCATCTCCGAGCAGGTCACAGTTAAACTGGAGAAACTCCCTCAACCGTCCCCGTTGCTGGCGTTCATAACGGAAACATGTGCCCACATTGAACCATCGCAACGGCTTCGGATAGTCACGGTGCCGTTCCGCCACCATACGGGCCAGCGTGGGAGTGACCTCGGGTCGGAGAGCGACGGGGCGATCCCCCTTGTCCGTGAATTCATACAACTGGCCCAGGATCTCTCCCCCGCTGTTTTTCTTGCGGTAGAGCTCGGCGGATTCCAGCGTTGGCCCGTCAAATTCGACAAAGCCATAGCGCCGTGCCGTTTCGCGCCAGCGGTTCACCAAATAGATGCGCCGCGCGAAGTCCTCAGGAAAGAGGTCTCGGAATCCGGGTAGAGGTTTCATTGTTCAGGAATAAGCGTTTCATCCTAGGGAAGCGATTCCCCCTCGACAATACCCGATCATGCTGCAGCAGAGATCAGCATGACGTGCGGAGAATGTCTCCGGCCTGCCTGTTAAAATTGGGGGCGATTTCGCTTGCGGGATGACGCAGTCAGATGTAACAAGCCCCTCCCCTATTTTTCAATACAAAGACAGAACATCCTTCACGAATTCGTTCACAACCCGATATGGCCAAGAAAACACCTGCTAAAAAGCCCGTCAAACCAGCAGCCAAAGCCCCTTCAAAAGGAGCTACGCACGGCACGCCTCTCAAAAAATCCGTGAAGACTGTGAAGAAAGCAACCGTGAAGGTGGTTGCCAAGAAACCGGTCTCCAAAAAACCTGATGCAAAGGCAACGGTAAAAAAGGTTGTTAAAAAAGCCCCTTCCAAAGCCGCTGGATCTGCATCGACCCCGGCAAAGAAAACCTCCAAGGCAAAAGGCTCCGCCTCCAAAACCGCTTCCACCAAGTCTGCTTCATCCTCGGATCGGGTTCTTGCCCAGCAGTTCATCCGCAAACCGGCGGCCAGCAAAAACAAGCTGACACCCTTTCTGACAAGACAACGCCAACGCCTCCTCGAACTCAAAGACACCCTGCTAGACTCCATGAGGGGTGTGGCGCGCGACAATCTTCATGCCGGCAGCGAGACTTCGGCCTTCGGAATGCATCAGGCCGATGCGGGAAGCGATGCCTATGATCGCGACTTTGCCCTGAGTATGCTCTCCAAGGAACAAGGATCGCTTTACGAGATTGACGAAGCGCTCAAAAGAATTGATGATGGGTCTTACGGTGTGTGTGATATCTGTGAAAAGCCGATCCGCCACGACCGCCTCGAAGCCCTTCCTTTCACCCGTTATACGGTGGAATGTCAGGCTGAGCTTGAAAAACGCCAGCACCATCACAGTGTCAGGCCTCATATCAACTCGCTCTTTGGCCTGACCGAAGAGGAGACTGAAAGCGAAGAGGAAGAGACAGCAGATAACAGCTAGGCGACTAGTCATTATCGAGCAGCACAAACTATCAACCATCAATTTTATGCCACGCGACATCATTACACTTGAGTGCACCGAAGCGGTTGCCGAAGGAAAAACCGTATCCCGCTACACCACGACCCGTAACAAGAAGAGTCTCAATACGCCCGGCCGTCTTGAGAAGAAGAAGTATAATCCGAACCTTCGCCGCCACACTCTCCACCGCGAGACCAAATAATCCCTTTTTTTAGAAAAACGCACAGAGATATCACTATGAGTATTCCCAAAACACCGCAGCGCCGCTCCAATTTCCGCCGTGCCAACCGCTGCATGCCCCGCCGTCGCCTCGATATTTCCGTCGATGCAATCGATTTTAAAAATCCCGATCTCCTGAAAAAATTCACGACGGAAAGCGGCAAGATCCTTCCCCGTCGCATGACCGGACTGGCCGCACACCTTCACCGCAAGATTACCCGCGAGATCAAACGCTCCCGTGCCGCTTTGCTGATGAAATAAAGTTTCCTTACAAAAAAGGCGCCACCGAGAAATCGGTTGGCGCTTTTTTTATGCCCTGATTTCATCTTGGCACACAGCCATCAAGACATCTGAGCATGGGCTTTTTCTAAAATTTAGCATGACACAGAGTAAAAAAGAGAATAATTTTTCTTTTACTCACCGTTTTCTTGGGATAGCACTAATGGTGTTCATTTTCCAATAAACCGAAAAAATACCACAATATATAGGATTCCCGATGAAAACCCCCATGAGAGATATTCCACTCCAAGAGACCCCCATGCCCCTGCGGGAACTTCCCGTCTGCGTGAGGAAGCGCGATGGTGCACTTGTTGAATTTGACGAGGCAAAAATCATCGCAGCCATCACCAAAGCAGGGGTGGCGACCGAGGAATTTGACGCCGCCAAAGCGGAATCCCTCGCGGCGCAGGTTCTTGCCTACATTTCCAGCCCCCCTGTGCAACGGGTGCTCGGCGTCGAGCAGATCCAGGATTTTGTGGAGCGTACATTGATGGAAAATCAGCTCTTCACGACAGCGCGTGCCTACATCGTCTATCGGGAAGCCCACCGTCGGATTCGCGACAGAAAGGCGGCCATGGTCGATGCCATAGGATCGGTCCAGGAATACATCGACCGCAGCGATTGGCGTGTGAATGCCAATGCCAACCAAGGATTTTCCCTTGGCGGCATGATTCTCTCCGTTGCAGGAAAAGTGACGGCCAACTATTGGCTCAGCCATGTCTATTCCCCGGAGATCGGCAACGCCCACCGGGAGGGGGACTTTCATATCCACGACCTCGATATGCTCTCGGGATACTGCGCCGGATGGTCGCTGAGACAATTGCTTTGGGAAGGATTCAACGGCGTTCCCAACAAGATCGAATCTGGCCCTCCTAAACATCTCCGTACGGCGATGGGACAGATGGTCAATTTTCTTGGAACCCTCCAGAATGAATGGGCTGGAGCGCAGGCATTCAGCTCGTTTGACACTTACCTCGCCCCCTATGTGCGCAAGGACGGACTCGATTACGAAAATGTCAAACAATGCATGCAGGAGTTTATTTTCAATCTGAATGTTCCCTCCCGTTGGGGCACTCAGACCCCCTTCACTAACCTGACCTTTGACTGGACCTGCCCCGTCGATCTGGCCGGGGATCATCCCATGCTGGCGGGCAAGGAGATGCCCTTCACCTATGGCGATCTGGCACCCGAGATGGCAATGCTCAACCGGGCCTTTCTGGAAGTGATGATGGAGGGCGATGCCAAACAGCGGGTCTTTACCTTCCCGATTCCCACCTACAACATCACCAAGGATTTCGTCTGGGAGGGGGAGAATGCCGATCTCCTCTTTGAAATGACGGCAAAATACGGTCTCCCCTATTTCCAGAATTTCCTGAATTCCGATCTCGAGCCCCGCATGGTGCGTTCCATGTGCTGCCGTCTTCAACTGGATCTGCGCGAGTTGCTCAAACGGGGCAATGGACTCTTCGGTTCGGCGGAGCAGACCGGATCGGTGGGTGTCGTCACCCTCAATGCAGCCCGCCTCGGTTATATCTGCCGGGGCAGCGAACGGAATCTCCATGCCCAGCTCGATCATCTCATGGATTTGGCCTCCGAGAGTCTGGAACTCAAACGCAAGGTCATCCAGCGCCATATGGACGAGGGACTCTTTCCTTATACGAAGCGCTACCTCGGCACCCTCCGAAACCATTTTTCCACGATTGGAATCAACGGGGTGAACGAGTGCGTTCGGAATTTTTCCGGCGGCTTTGAAGACATCACCACCCCGTGGGGAAAAGATTTTGCCGTGCGGTTACTCGATCACATGAGGGAACGCATGACCCACTATCAGGAAAAAACAGGGCATCTCTACAACCTTGAAGCCTCTCCAGCCGAGGGAGCCACCCATCGCTTCGCCCGAGTCGACCGGATCAAGTTTCCCGGCCTGCTCCATGCGGGTACCGAAGCCGCGCCTTACTATACCAACTCAAGCCAGCTTCCAGTCGGTGCGACTGACGATCCCTTCGAGGCACTCACGCATCAGGAGGAACTTCAGCGACGCTACACCGGGGGAACGGTTCTCCATCTCTATATGAACGAGCGTCTTTCCAGTGCCCAGGCCTGCCGGGATCTCGTCAAGCGGGTGCTTACCCGCTTCCGGTTGCCCTACATCACCATCACACCCACCTTCTCGATCTGCCCTAACCACGGCTACCTTGCAGGGGAACACACCTTCTGCCCGCGCTGCGATCAGGAAATCCTCGCGAAAAAACAAGCTTCCGTTCAACAGCAAACCATCACCCAAGCCGCATAACCCCAAAACGAACGCCATCATGCAAACTACTACCCAACTCGACGACAGCGAACGCCAGCCCTGCGAAGTCTGGACCCGTGTCATGGGATACCATCGCCCGGTCTCCCAATTCAATCGCGGCAAGAAAGAAGAACATGCCGAACGCCGTCATTTCGTCGAGCATCCGCAGAGCGCAGTGACTGCTCCGGCTCCCTCACGCGAACTTGAGACACAACTCTCCTGATCCGATTCCTTCGAACAGGGAGCTGCTCCTCGCGGGAGTGGTTCCCTTTTCGAGTGTCGATTTTCCCGGCACACTGGCCGCCGTTTTCTTTCTCCAGGGCTGCCCGTGGGCATGTCGCTATTGCCACAATACGCACCTCCGCCCCTACCATCCGACGGATAATCAGGGGGAATGGAATTGGGAAAAAGCACGCTCCTTTCTCCGCGAACGCGTGGGATTTCTCGACGGCGTTGTCTTTAGCGGTGGCGAACCGACTGCCCAATCCGCGCTGAAGGAAGCGATTGAGGAGGCTCGCCACATGGGCTATCGCATCGGCCTCCACACCTCGGGATCGCTTCCCGATCGATTGAAGACGATCCTCCATCTGCTCGACTGGGTCGGTCTCGACATCAAGGCACCGATGGACTCCCGATACGACCTCATCACCGGGATGGAGGGCTCGGCACCCCGTGTTCTGGCCTCACTGCAACTGATCCTTGAGGCGGGCATCTCCTATCAACTCCGCACCACCGTGCATCCCCTTCTCCATACCCCCAAGGATCTGGAGGATCTCCATTCCCAGCTACAACAACTCGGCACCCACCCCCCGGTGATCCAAAAATTTCGCAGCCAGGGATGCGATGATACCGAACTCATTGCTACCGCGGCATAATCAAGATAGAGTTCTCGTGATCGACGGCCTCGTGCCGTTTTCCATCACATATGAAGTATCCCGAAATCATTCAAGGAGGCATGGGCGTCGGTGTCTCAAACTGGAAACTGGCCAACACAATCGCCCGGCTCGGACAGCTCGGCGTCGTTTCCGGAACCGCCATCGATGCAGTCCTTGCAAGACGCCTGCAACTGGGCGATCTCAGCGGCAATGTCAGGAGAGCCTTTGAGGCCTTTCCCATTCCTGAAATGGCGCAGCGGATCCTGAACCGTTACTTCATCCCGGGAGGAAAAGCTGAACATCAACCCTTCAGAGGCATCCCCTTACACTCCCAGCACGACTCACAGCTCGCCACCGAACTCACCATCCTCGCCAACTTCACGGAAGTCTTTCTTGCCAAGGAAGGCCATCAGGGACTCGTCGGGATCAATTTTCTTGAGAAAATCCAGACCTCCACCCTTCCCTCCATCTATGGAGCGATGCTGGCGGGCGTGGCCTTTGTCCTGATGGGAGCAGGTATTCCCCGCTCCATTCCGGGGATCCTTGACGAACTGGCCCTTGGCAAGGCGGTGACCATGAGACTCGATGTCGAGCAGGCGCTTCCCGGCGAAGAATTTTTAATCTCCCTTGATCCCCAGAGCTTGTGGGGTGGCAAGGCTCCCCTGCTGACACGCCCCAAGTTCCTCGCCATCGTCTCCTCGGCTACCCTTGCCATCTCGCTTGCCCGCAAATCGACGGGTCAGGTCGATGGCTTCATTGTGGAGGGTGCAACGGCAGGAGGCCACAATGCCCCCCCTCGCGGAGTCATGCAATTGACCGAACGCGGTGAGCCCCTCTACACCGAACGCGATCTTCCCGATCTGAAAAAAATCCAGGCCCTAGGGCTCCCCTTCTGGCTTGCCGGATCCTTCGGACTTCCCGGAAAACTGAAAGAGGCTCTCTCCCTTGGTGCCGTGGGTATTCAGGTCGGAACCCCCTTTGCCTTCTGCGAAGAATCGGGCCTTACCGACGAACTCAAGCAGCAGATCTTTGAAAAAAGTCTCGCGGG
>CAIJRY010000088.1 GCA_903823215.1 uncultured Spartobacteria bacterium | reverse complement strand
GGACTCGGATATCTCGCGTGGAGTGCATGGGATGATTACGGCGTTGCAACCGCGGAATACATGACCAAAGCAAAGGATCTCGACACTCTTTCCCATAACACTATTTTTCCAAGTGCCTCCAATCTGAGAAAACTCCTCCAGACACTCAGTCAGGATCAGGACAATCTCGATAACCTCAAAAAAGCCCTCGAAGCCTATCGGATTCCTTCCTTCGGAGAGATCGAAAAAATAAAGCCTCAGGATCGACCTCAGTATTTTCAGGATACACTAAGAACTCAAGTCACCGCCATCAAGTCGCTTGCGTCAAGTTTGGGTTCGACACTTCCTCCCACCTTTTATCTGGGAATGGATGAATACGAGAATCGTCTCCCTCAGCCTGATCAATTGCCAACTCTCTCAAGACAATTCACTGTCCTCTCATGGATAGCAAAGAGTGTTGTCAGTCAGAAAGGGGTCATCGTGGCCGACTTCGCGCGCCTAGCGGCGGACTCCCCTAAACCGTCTGGAGCCCAGAAAAAACTTGCGACTGCCGGCACCGATTCAAATGTTTTTGATTCACTCGGCAGCACACGCATTGCCCTGCGGTGTGGTCAGGGGGCATTTCGCGAACTTATCAACACACTCTCCTCAGCTCCCTACTTTCTTGTGATCGAGGATATAAAAGTTCAAAACAGCGTGGGGGAACCTCCCCGCAGGGATGCTGCACCTGCGGTGTCTGAGCAGACCTCCGACGGATCCTCCCCCATCCAGCGCCTCCCGATCGTCGTAGGACGAGAATCACTCAATATTCTCCTTAAGATCCGCACCCTTGATTTCCCAGCCACAAAAGGCCAAACGGAGATATCAAAATAACCGGCTTATGAAAACTTTTCTGACTCGCCACTACCAATGGGTGATGCTCGGCATGGCCACGCTCGCTGCACTTGGAACAGCAGGTTTTCTAATTCCCCAGTTTATCGGATTGCAGGACTCCTTCACTGCATTGTCCGCAGCCACCAAGGCGACTAAAGCCCCCGCACCTCAACCCTCGACCTATGCGGTTGACGCTCTCAGTCTACTTAAAAAGCCGACTGTCTGGAAATCCCGCGAAGATGGATCATCTGCTTTTGTCTCGCGTCCCTATTTGCTTAAAAACGGCGCTCTCATTGATCCGATGGAAGGCAAGGAACCGCTTTACCCCCCTGTTCCCAATAAATGGCTAATCGACCATCAGCTCGATTACACCGATGTGAACATTCTGGATCGCGATCCCAAACACAAGGGATTCACCGTAAAGGATGAATTTGAGGCAGGAACCGATCCCAATAATCCAGATCAATTTCCTTCCCTTGCAACGAAGCTGAGTTATTCAAGCGGAGATATTCGGAAAAACACATTCACTTTTGATTTTGTAGATTCTGACGATATTGACGGCCGCACGGAGTATGAACTTCGTCCATTACAACCTCTCACCAACCCTGCAAAGGGAAATAGGCCCGATACTTCGACGCGCTTGGCGGTCAAGGGAGACACAATTCCTGGCGCTCCCTTCCTCAAAGTGATCGACTATCAGTCCAAGAAAAAATCCATCAATGATACCGAATATGATGTCAGCGAGTTGACCTTGGAGAACACGCTCACTGGAGAGCACCATATTCTTGTTAAGAAATATGGCTCAAGGGAATACAAACCCCACCCCATTGAAATGATCGAAAGCGTCACTTTCCATTATCAGCTAGCAGGAACTCCTGAAGAGACTATTGTCGTCCAGAGAGGC
>CAIJRY010000087.1 GCA_903823215.1 uncultured Spartobacteria bacterium | reverse complement strand
TGCTTTCTGTAGACGCCACATGAGGGAACGAGGGACGAGATGAATTCCGGATTGCTGTGCTGGCCCAGTCGTTACGCGGCATTTAAAAGAGGTCTCTCTTCAACCAACCAACAACATAGAACCATCACTTCCTGTGATTGATATAACCCTCACTTGCCAATACAGAAGCTGCTGAAGATTTTTCCAAGGATCTCCTCTGTTCCAGCCTCACCGACAATTTCTCCGACGGCGGAAAGTGAGGCTCTCAACTCCACAGCCACAAGTTCCGGAGCTTCACCCTTGCCAAGCAAATCGATGGCAACTGAGAGTGCCGAAGCAGCCCGCCTGAGACATTCTTGATGACGTGTATTGATCGCTGCGCCATCTGGCACCGCTTCCTCTTCGGGATGACCTGTCGCCCTTGCGAGAATCGCATCCACAAGAGCTTCAATCCCTTTCCCAGTGATGCATGAAATTTTGAGGCCCTCAGGGAGCAGATTCCGATCAGACACGAGGTCGATTTTATTCATCACGAGCAACTCGTCATCAAAGAGAGGTGCTATCCGTATTGTGATTCCATCCATCGGATGGAGGGTCGTAGCATCGACCAGGTGGAGCCGCAGGTCGGCGTTTTCAGCAGTCTGACGCGCCCTCTCCACGCCCTCTCTCTCAACTGGGTCAGTCGTCTCGCGCAATCCCGCCGTATCAATGACCCGGAAGGGATAGCCACCGAGACTTGCTCGTTCTTCAATGGTGTCTCGGGTGGTGCCGGGCGTTGCATGCACTATTGCTCGATCGGCACCCAGCAGGAGATTAAGAAGGCTCGATTTACCTGCATTGGGTGCACCGCAGAGTGCAATGGAAAGTCCCTCCCGCAACAATCGGCCTTCATTCGCCGTGGCGAGCAATCGATTGATGTGAGATCCCACCGACTTCATCCTATCCAGTAAGATAGCTCCGCTCTCAGGATCGATCCCCTCCTCGGGAAAATCAATGAAGGCTTCCAGATGAGCCACCGTTTCAAGGAGTTCTCCGCGCAAGGTCATGATCTCATCACCCAATCGTCCCTCCAATTGATGGGCAGCGGCTCGCGCTGCACGAGGAGTCTGCGCAGAAATCAGATCCATCACCGCTTCGGCCTGAGTCAGATCCATTTTGCCATTGAGAAAGGCTCGTTCGGTAAATTCCCCAGGTCTTGCCATCCGTGCACCGGCAGCTAGCACAGCAGCAAGCACCCGCGAGGCCACGAGTGATCCTCCATGGCCGCTGATCTCCACAAGATCCTCTCCGGTGTAGCTACGGGGATTGCGAAAGACTGTGAGCAGTGCCTCGTCGAGCACTTCGGTCTTGGCATCAATGATACGCCCGAAGGCAACCTTCCGCTCTTCCATAGACGAAGGTTGCCGGGAACCTCGGAAGATTGCATCAGCCACATTTAGTGCCCGAGGCCCGCTGATGCGGATAACGGCCAGAGCGCCCTCGCCGGGTGGCGTGGCAACGGCGGCGATCGTCTCTTCCACAATCAGTTTAGAGCAAGCTCTCCTGACTCTGCCAATATCTTTAACTCCGCCACACAGCGACGGTTCTGCTCCATCGTGCCAACGGAAATCCGCACCCACTCAGGAAGGCCATAGCTTGCCATCGCACGGAGGATGATTCCCTTGCGGAGCATGGTTTCAAAGACCGCCTTGCCGTCACCGACTTTTACCAAGATGAAGTTGGCAACGCTCGGTACGAACTCCAACCCCATTGCGGCGAACTCCCGTTCAAAATATTTCCGTCCTTCGTGGGTCAGCTCGCGGGTCCTGGTCATGTGCTCCTCATCAAGTAGTCCGGCGAGAGCTCCGGCTTGGGCGATTCCATTGGCATTGAACGGCTGGCGTGTGCGCTGTAGGACAGAAGCCAGTTCCGGTGTGGTGATCCCGTAGCCGATGCGCAGATTGGCCAAGCCCATGATCTTGGAGAAGGTTCGCATGACGACGACATTCCGTCCTTCCCGGACATACGGCAGAACATCGGGAGCATTCCCTTCATCGAGAAACTCATGATAGGCCTCGTCAAAGATGACGAGGACATGATCGGGCACCTGAGCCATGAAGCGGTCGATCGCCTCCTGTCCGACCATGGTGCCGGTGGGATTATTCGGATTGGCAATGAAAATGGCCCTGGTCTTCGGCGTGATGGCTGCAAGCATGGCGTCGAGATCGGCGGTAAAGGCGGGATCGGGCACCTCGACGGTATCGGCCCCGAAGAGTTGGGCCATCAACTTGTAGACGGCGAAGGAATGACGGGCCACCACCACTTCATCACCGGGACGGAGGAAGGCATGGCCGATGAATTCGATAATCTCGTTGGAGCCGTTACCCAGCACGATATTCTCGCGGGCAACGCCAAGCCGCTTCGAAATCGCGCCACGCAACTCATACCCCCCGCCATCGGGATAGAAGTGGGCACGCTCCAGCGTCCTATGCATGGCTTCCAACGCCCTCGGAGAAGGGCCGAGCGGATTTTCATTGGAAGCGAGTTTGATGATCTCCTCCTCACTCAAACCGAGATCGCGGGCAAGCTCCTCCACGGGTTTGCCGGGTTCGTAAACAGTCAGCTTAAGGATATGCTCATGGGCGCTCTTCCACATCGGGTGATCCTATGGGAAATGATGGCACTCCGTCCAGATTCGACATTGCCAGTGAACACAGAGTCAATCGTTGCTCATGATGGAATGTGATCGGGCGACTGAGGAATGCCTCACTTGCGTTCGGTTATGTAAGGAATGCAACGAATTGATGATTCAAAAAATATTAAAAATTCTATTGACGATCATAATGATCGCTATATCTTTTCAACTCTCTCAACAAATTGACATCATGAAAAAACCTCAAATAGCACAGCAAAAATATAGCCTGCTCAAGCGTCTAACCCCTTTTTTAATGTTTATAACGACAATAAACATCGTATATGCGTCAGATGTTGGAGAAGGGTCCAAAAATTTCATTTCCAATTGGTGGAATCAAACCAATGGCGTGACGGCTGGTTGGCTGGGTCTCTCAGATCCATTGAAGTCGTACGGATTGAAAGTCACCGGCGAGGCCAAGGAGTTATTTTTGGGTCAGGTGAGCGGGGGACTCCCCAATCAACCCAAGGGAAACTGGCTAAACGAAGAGAAGCTGAAATTTGTCTACGACTTCGCCCCTCTATTCGGCATCAAGGGGTTGACCATCGAATCGAACTGGCGCTACCGGGGAGGCGGTAATCCTCAATGGGCGGCAGGTACACCAAGCAACTTCAATCCAACGACCTATGCCAGTGGAACTGGGTTGAGGATCATGACTCAACAAATCGAATACACCACCGCCAACAAGGCTTTCAGCATCAATGCAGGATGGGAGAATCCCTACGAGCAGTTCCTGCAACAGCCTCTGTCCAAATTTTTTGAAAACAATGCCATTACCTCCAGCAAGGGGATAGGCGGGACGCCTGGACCCGGAATCGCCGTGATCAACCCCTCTTCGGCGTACAATGCCGCGGGCCAGCCGACAAAGGGATCCATCGCGTATTACAAGAGCAGCCCCGTTCCTTGGGGTAGCACCTACGCGGCATGGGGAGCGACCCTCAAGGTCCGCCCTGTCAAGGATGTCTATATTCAGAGCGGTCTCTACGCGGCGATTTCCGGTACAGGAGGTGTCACTCCCACTCAATACGGCGCAACGAGCGTTTATCCATACACCTCGGTACCGCAAGGCTACCTTGGGCAGTTCAAGCAATCAGGACAGGTTGTCCCTGTCGTCGGAGGAAACGGACAGCCCATACCGGGGGCATCCCAGAATGTGGGATGGGTGGCAGGTTCCCAGAATAATCATGGATTTAACTTTCAGGGCTCTCCGGGCTTTAATCCCAACTCCGGGAATATCGGTGTGCGCCCTGCAAGTCCTGCCAACGCCCTCAATGGCCAGAAAACCTATGTGAACGCACAGGGGCAGACAGTGGCGGTTCCCGCCTACTATGCGGCAAGCCCCTATGATCAGGGCAATGGCGGCAACTACTCTCAAAATGGCCTCTACAATGTGAACGAAGTTGGCTGGGAGCCCAAATTCGGCAAGGACAAGCTGGAGGGGAAATATGCTCTTGGTTTCTATATCTGGGGACAAGCGAACACATCCTTCACGCCGACCCAGTTTACAACATCTACATTCCCAACTTCATACTCTGTGACGCAGGGCTACAATTACAATGCAGCTACGAAGAAATACACCACGGCGCAAAACACCCAGTATCCCGGGAACTACACGACGCCAACTTACACTTCCTATGCAGCCACGAAGCAGGCGGCCTTCCAAGAGAATCAAGTGACATGGGGGCTCTATCTCCAGGCTGATCAGCAGCTCTACCGCGAGCCAAGTTCGGATCCCGCAATTCTGAATAAGCAGGGGCTGTATACCTTCAATGAGTTCACCTTCACGCCGCCGCAGAACAACCAGCTGCCGTTCTACTTCCAGACCGGCCTTGTTTACAAAGGACTGATCCCAACCCGAGATGAGGACAGCGTTGGCATCGCGCTGGCTGCCGGATTCTACAGTTCATACTACAACAAATTCATCCAATCGCAGAACCAGCAGCTTCAAAATGCCTACGGAAGCGCCTACAACGCCACCGTTCCGGATGGTCCAAGTGTGCAACAGACAGTCAATCCTGGCACCGGAACGAGCAACGGAATTACAACAGCCAGTTTGAATTCCGCAAAAACCAAGGTGACTCAGACCACTCCGAGCCAGACTTATCAGAACTATTACGCCTATGCGCCAAACTTCACCTCCACGGAAGTTATTGAGGCATTTTACAACATTCAGCTCAACAAGTGGGCTTCGCTGAAGCCCTCGGTCCAATACATCATTAATCCTGCGGGCAATGGAACTGTGGGCAATGACTTGATCCTCGGTGTGAGTGCCAAAGTAACTTTCTAAGGAAGCTCCATCACAACATCCAAACAACAACCAGCATTATTATAAGCCATGAAAATTAAGAATCTAGTGATCGTCACATTCCTGCTCATGGGAGGGGGATCGATTCATGCCGCAAAAGAACTTCTCAATATCAGCTACGATCCGACCCGTGAGCTGTACGCGGAGTATAACAGGGTCTTTGCCAAGCATTGGAAAGATCTGACCGGAGAGGAGATCACAATAGCCACATCTCACGGTGGCTCAGGCTCACAATCACGATTGATTCAGGATGGAGCGGAGGCCGATGTCGCCACTTTGGCACTCGCGTATGATATCGACGCGATTCATGACAAAGGGAGCACTGGGGCATTTGACAAACCGCTCATACCACAGGACTGGCAAAGCCGACTCCCTCACAACAGTTCCCCTTATACATCGACCATCGTCTTCCTCGTTAGAAAAGGAAATCCCAAGAACATTAAGGATTGGAATGACCTTGTGCGAACTGATGTCTCCATCATTACTCCAAATCCAAAGACCGGAGGAGGTGCGCGCTGGAATTATCTTGCGGCATGGGCCTATGCCAAAAAGAAATTCGGTGGAGACGAAACACAGATCCGATCCTTCATAGCCAGCATTTACAAGAATGCTCTTAAGAACGGTCTTCCCTCAGCCGCCCGTGCTGGAACAATTGCCTTCACGGAGAGAAAGCTCGGCGATGTTTCCATTACCTGGGAAAATGAGGCCTATCTTATTAAGAAGGAAAAGGGGGATGCGTACGAAATCATCACTCCATCTCTAAGCATCTTGGCCGAGCCTCCGGTTACGGTGATCGATGCCAATGTGGATCGGCACAAAACCCGGAAGGAAGCCACTGCTTATCTTGAGTATCTCTATAGCCCTGAAGGGCAGGCGATCATCGGCAAGAACTTTTATCGTCCTATAGATGCTTCCGCTAAAGCAAAGTATGCAGGTCAATTCAAACATCTCGATTTGGTTACGATCGCCGATTTCGGCGGTTGGACCAATGCTCAGAAAACCCACTTTGCAGACAGGGGAGTATTTGATCAGGTGATCAAATCGGTAAGTAAATAGCGCTCTCTCCTTCTTTTTGGCTTCCTGTTGTGGGAGGCGTGGCGCGGTGTCGTCAAGCTCTCAACGGATTATACAAAGTACACACCAGAATGAGTGAAAATACTCATTCTGGTGTGTAGCTTTAGATCCTGAATGGTGAAATTCGTTCGTGGTTCAAGCAAAGATTCCGTAAAAAGATCATTTTTTGGGAACTTCATCCTTCCCTGATTTCCGTAGGAATTTTCCCAGTGCTTTGCTTGAATTCCAAATTCACTCTCCATGGATCTCTATACTTCCCTTCTTCGTCCTCTGTTTTTCTCAATCGATCCTGAGGAAGTGCATGAAATGGTCATGGGCGCTCTGGAGATAGGCTCCCGGATGCCATCTCTAGTGAGGCTCATGGCTGGTGAGGCCGTGCCGAGATCACCTCGCACGGTGGCCGGAATCGAATTTCCCAATCCGGTTGGTCTGGCTGCCGGAATGGATAAGAACGGCGTCGCACTTCAAGCTTGGGAAGCGCTTGGGTTTGGCTTCATTGAAGTAGGCACGATCACGGCCAAGGCTCAACCCGGCAATCCGAAACCGCGTCTCTTCCGCTATCCGGGGCAGCAGGCGCTCATCAATCGCATGGGGTTCAATAACGACGGTGTCGATACTGTCGCCATGCGCTTGGAGGGACTTCATGCCTCCGGTTGCTGGCCCCGTATTCCTGTGGGGCTCAATATCGGAAAGTCCAAAGTGACACCAGCTGACGAAGCACACCTCGATTACCTGGCTTCCTTTAAAAGGCTTCACGCCCTCGGGGATTACTTCGTCATCAATGTCAGCTCACCGAATACTCCAGGGTTGAGGGATCTGCAATCCACGGCCGCTCTCGGGCGCATCATCCGTACGCTCCGCGACTGGGAGGGGGCCCCAAATCGCCCGCTTTTCGTAAAAATCGCCCCTGATCTTGCCGAGGAAGATCTGATCGCTGTCGTGGAGCTTGCGGAGAGAGAAAAGCTCGCCGGAATCATTGCAACCAATACGACGCTTAATCATTCCTCGATCCCAACTCCCCGGGATCAGACGGGGGGGCTGAGCGGTGCTCCTCTGCGTCAACGAGCGATGGAGGTTCTCCAGATTATCCGTAAGCAGACACAAATTCCCGTGATCGCATCCGGCGGAATCAGCGATGCGGACTCTGCAAGTCAACGCCTTGCCGCGGGAGCCGACCTGCTCCAAGTCTACACGGCCTTCATCTACCAGGGCCCGGGTCTTTTGAGAAAACTGGCGGTGTCATCACGGGAAACGCTGATTTAATCCCATGAAGACCGCTGAGAACCAGTTGCTGATTTTTGAAGGCGCGAGCGCTGAGCGATACCCTCAGCGGTCTCGCCCGAGCGAGCAACGCCACAAAAATCGACAACTGGTTCCAGCCCTTCGGGTTACGGCGATAAAAGGTCGGCGACTGCGTAGGCTTCGCGTTTACAGCCCACTGCGGGGATGCTCGCGCGAAGCCGCCTTGTCGGCGACCCCTTCTTGCCGCAACGGTCTCTATGCGATTAAATCAGCGCTTCCCAAGGGCAGATGATTGACAGAATTCTGTACATGAGCCAACTTCATGGGGTGAAGACACTTTCCTACACTGAGGCCAGAAATCAATTTGCGGGATTGATGGAAATGGTAAATCGCGACAGGCACCCTGTTTCCATAACACGCAATGGGGTTTCCTCGGTTGTCCTGATTGCTGCCGAAGAATACGAAGCGATGGAAGCAACGCTTCATCTCCTTTCCACTCCTGCCAATGCTGAGCGCATCCGCCAGGGACTCGCTGATTTTACAGAAGGGAAGATGATAGAACGAGAACTATGCGCCTAACTTGGCTGCCGGGTGGTTGGGAGGATTACCTTTTCTTTCAGAAGCAAGATTCGAAGACGCTTCTCAAAATCAATGAGTTGATCCGTGACACAATCCGAAGTCCTTTTTCCGGTATAGGAAAGCCCGAGCCGCTACGGGGAAATCTGAAAGGCTGGTGGTCTCGCCGCATTGCTGCCGATCACCGGCTGGTCTATCGGGTGGAAGGTGATGTCCTCGTCATCATGCAGTGCCGTTTTCACTACGACAGATAGCCGGGGCGCTTGTGAACCTCCCAAAGAACCGCTTTCCTAACAGCCTAACAGTCCAATAGCCTTCAGCATCCTGTTTTAACATCCATGTCCCACGCTCCTGCCAATACACTCCTGCTCGGTCATTCACCTGATCCCGATGATGCCTTCATGTTCTATGCAATGGCTGCCGAGAAGATCGACCTGATGGGCTACAAATTCGAGCATAGTCTTCAGGATATTCAGACGCTTAATGAACGGGCCCTGCTTGGGGAACTCCATCTCTCGGCCGTTTCCATCCATGCCTACGCTCACTTGCTTGATCAGTATGCGTTGCTGCCCTGCGGTGCGAGCATGGGAGATGGCTACGGACCGATGTTCATCACGCTTCCAAACTCCGCACCTGCGGCTGATGCGACTCTTGAGGAAAAGAAGGCCTGGCTTCGTACCAAGAAAATCGCCGTTCCGGGACTCATGACGAGTGCCTTCCTGAGCGCACAGCTTTTCCTTGGACGGGAATTTAATTATCTCGTGATTCCCTTTGATGAAATCTTCGATGCGGTGCGATCAGGTATTGCTGATGTGGGACTCATCATCCATGAGGGACAGTTGACCTATGCTCAGGAGGGATTTGTGAAAATCGCCGACATGGGGGAATGGTTCAAGAACGAGACCGGTCTGCCGTTGCCGCTCGGTGGGAATGTCATTCGCAAGGACTTCACTCCCGAACAGCGCACCGAGATCAATACCATCATGAAGGCAAGCATCGCCTACGGACTCGCCCATAGGAAAGCTGCCGTCGATCACAGCATGGCTCACGCACGAGGAATGGAGGTGCCGCTTGCCGATGAATTCATCGGGATGTATGTCAATGACTACACCCTCGATTATGGTGAGAGCGGTCGAGCGGCGATCCGTGAGTTTTTAGGTCGCGCCGCTGATCAGGGGCTGGTGCCGAGGCTTGATAAGCTGGAGTTTGTCAGCTGATGACTTGCGCTTTTGGACTCTAGAGGTGCTTGCCTTGACATCGTTGATCAAGATAGATGGCTTAATATCTTTTACACTGACAGATATGCATACGGTGTTAAAGTATGCATATGAAGACTCGGATGACTTTGACAATTGAACCGGAGATCTCTCATCGAGCGAAGGCAGTTGCGAGAGCCAACGGAACAAGTCTTTCTGGACTTGTGGAGCAGTTACTTGCCAGGGAAGCGGGAGTTGTTACTTCCAAGAAAAAAATTTCCTTCGCCAAAAAATGGGCGGGCCGATTGCAGGTAACAGTAAAAAATGAAGCACGCTTTGATTCTTTGAAAGATCGCTACAGTCTTTAGCAAGGCATTCCCATAACGGCTCTCCATGCGTCTGCTGATTGATACCGATGTTCTGCTGGATTTTGCGATTGGAAGAGAACCATATTTCCAGGCGAGCAAGGAAATTCTAAACTGGGGTAATCATCATCCGCGGCAATGTGCCGTTGCCTGGCATAGCCTTGCCAATCTCAACTATCTCATCAAGTCCGGCGCAGCCAGTTTCATCAGCGATCTTCTCGAGTTTGTGGAGGTTCCTAGAACGGGTACTCAGGAGATGCGTTATGCGCTCAATCTCAAATTCTCAGACCTCGAAGATGCCATGCAGGTCTCAGCGGGTATGCTCTTTGGAGCGCAGATTATCGTGTCGCGCAATGTGAAGCATTACCGTAAATCTCCAATCAGGGTGATGAGCCCGATCGAGATTCTGCCATTGCTGGCCTGATCTCCTCAATCTTTCCCTGCCCCCGCAACCTGGGGCAGGGGCAGTGCTGTCTGTTTCTTGAAGTTGACCTGAAGGATGCGGCGTCCATCTGTCTCCGTCACCGTGACGATATAATCCCCGATGCTGACCCGCTCTCCGCGCACAGGCAGATGTCCCAACAATTGGGTGATGTAACCGCCAATGGTGCTGACTTCGGTTTCTTCGAATTTCAAGCCGGTCTCTTCCGCCAGATCGTGCAGGGCAAGAGTCCCCTCGGCACTGAATTCCCCCTCGCGGATTTTCGTGATCTCTTCCTCATGCGTATCAAATTCATCATGGATCGAGCCGACGAGTTCTTCGAGTACATTGTCGAGGGTGACGATGCCGACCGCACCCCCGTATTCATCGACGGCGATGGCGAGATGGGCATGTTTACCCAGGAAGTAATTAAGAAGTTTCTCGAGAGGCATCATTTCCGAGACATGATGGATCGGTCTCTGAACCCCCTTGAGGTCTTTATTTCCCGAGTGGATAATCTGGAGCAGATCCTTGATGTGGACAAGCCCTGCGGATTCATCCAGTGCGCCGTTGCAAAGCGGAAAACGGGTATGACGGGAATCGATGGCCTTGTGCAGTTCCCCGTCAAAAGGCTCTTCGTAATCTAGGAAAACAACCTCGCTGCGGGGAGTCATGATATCCCGGACAACCCGGTGACGAAGATCAAGGGCATTCACCGCAAGTTGCCGACCCAATAGCGAGACCTCCTCGGCATCACGGCTTTCCGTCAGGATGACGCGGAGCTCTTCATTGGTATGAGCCTGATCTGATTCATCCACAGGTTCCACGCGCAGCACATGACGCAGCAACAGATTTGCCGAGGTATTCAGAAAACGGATGATCGGTCGGAAGATGACGTAGAAGAGTCCCAACGGCGGACTCAGCCAGAGGGCCAGCTCCACGGGCTTGCGGATCGCCAGGGATTTTGGGGCAAGTTCGCCAAGGACAATATGAAGGAAGGTGATGAGTGAGAAGGCGATGACAAACGATATCGTCGTGACGATCACCGGAGCGGAGATGCCCATCAGCGCAAAGACGGGTTCGATCATGTGAGCCAGAAACGGCTCTCCAAGCCAACCCAAGCCGAGGCTTGCCAGAGTGATGCCCAGCTGGGTCGCCGAGATATAGGACTCCAGATGATCGGTGATGTGCTTGGTCACCTTGGCGCGGGTGTTTCCCTGCTCGATGAGGGTGTCGAGCTGGCTCCCTCGGACTTTGACAATGGCCAGCTCCGAGGCGACGAAAAATCCGTTCAGCAGGACAAGGGCTAAAAGGGCCAGTAGCCGGAGGAAAATCATTTCCCCGGATTCCCACTGAGCGGCTGGCAGGTACGCTGGATCCCCTGCCGCCACAGCCAAAATGGCAGCGACGAACGGCATGGGAGGACTCAGTTAGCGAGGCAGGAGTTGCAGGCGACGCAGGATGCCGGGATCGAAAGAATGCTTGATGCCAGAATCGGCAGGGCACTTTCTGTGTGGGCGATCATAAATGCTGAGAAGATTTCAAGAGGCATCCTTTTTACCAAGCAAAGGAAGTGCCAACCGAAAATCAGACTCTACCAGCTGGACTTGGTGACACCGGGGATGAGCCCGTTGGTGGCCAGTTCGCGGAATGTGATACGGGAAAGCTTGAAGCGCCGGATAAAAGCGCGGCGACGACCGGAGATCAGGCATCGGTTCGTGAGACGAACAGGGCTTGCATTACGGGGAAGCTGGCTGAGGCCGATGTAATCTTTCTTTGCCTTGAGCTCGGCACGGAGTTCCGCCCACTTCGCCACGGTAGCGCGTTTGCGTTTGTCTCGTTCAAGCCATGAAGTTTTTGCCATAAGGAGGGGTGATAATAGGTAGGATCGGGGAAAGGGCAAGTTCTTTTTTAGAATGAGAAGGGCTAATTTTTCACAAGCTTTCTGGTTGTCCGGGGCCAGTGGAAGTGTCCACGATTGGGAATGGTCACCCGTTCAATAAAAAAACCACCTGCCCGCCTTATCATCTCGGAGAGTGAGCAGGGGGCCGACATGCTTCATGCCACAGGCTTCCGGGCGCCTGATCCCTTTGTCTATCTCGAATATCAGGGGAAGCGCTCGATTCTGTTAAATGATCTTGAACTCGACCGTGGTCGCCGGGAGGCGCGGGTCGATGAGGTTGTTTCGTCAAGCGCACTCGAGGAGAGTATCATTGCGAAAACCGGCAAACGCCCCTCTCCGACGCAGATCATCGCTGCATTTCTGAAGGCGCGCGGCGGCACTCGCCCCTTGGTGTCCGCCAGTTTCCCGCTCGGACTTGCCGGGGAACTGGAAGATCATGGCATCAAGGTAAGGGCGGTGCCTGGAATATTCCTTCCCGAGCGTGAGATTAAGAGCGTCGAGGAGGTCAGTCTGATGACTCAGGCCACACGGGTCACCGAGGTGGGGATGGAGCGGGCATTTGAGGTACTGCGAGCTTCCGAGATCACCCCTCGTGGTCTGCTGAAATGGGGTAGGGGGACGCTGACAGCGGAAAGGCTCCGAATGGAAATCGAATCCGCGATCCTGCGAGCAGGTGGGATACCCGCAGGGAACTCCATCGTTGCCTGTGGAGAGCAGGCGTGTGATCCGCATGAGCGGGGTCATGGCCCCCTGAAGGCTCACCAGCTTATCATCCTGGATCTTTTCCCTCGTGCTGCTGCGAGCGGCTACTACGGCGATCTCACACGCACGGTCGTGCGCGGCAGGGCAACAGAGGCTCAGACAAGGGTCTGGGAGATTTGCCTGTTGGGCCAGAAGTTGGCACTCGGATCACTCCGTGCGGGTGCCGATGGTGGAGTGATCCACGAGGAAGTAAAACAATTCTTCACCGATAACGGCTATCCCACCGAGCGGGTGAATGATCGCTGGAGTGGATTCTTTCACGGCACCGGACACGGTCTCGGTCTGGACCTTCATGAATCACCACGCTTCGGAGCGGGGAAATTGAAGGAAGGGCAGGTCTTTACCATCGAGCCCGGCATTTACATTCCCGGACTGGGCGGGGTGCGCCATGAAGATGTGGCTCTGATCACGGCAAAGGGGCATAAGCTTCTGAGTCGCTGTCCGAAGCCATTGGAGATTTGAACTTTTACACGGCTGAGATGTCTCTTTTCTCATGACCTTTGAAATGTATCTCCTTCTTATCGGTGTCCCGCTGGCCTTCGGCCTCTGGGCGCAGTTCAGGGTTTCCTCAGCCTTTTCCCAGTACAAACAGATCCCCGTGGCAAGCGGTGTGACGGGTGCCGAAGCTGCCCAGCGTATTCTGGCTGACGCAGGTATCAGGGATGTCGAGGTCGTCCCGATCGACGGGATGCTGGGCGATCACTATGATCCCGGCAGCAAGAGACTCTGCCTCTCCACCGATGTCTATCAGGGCGACTCCATTGCCGCCGTCGGTATTGCCGCTCATGAGTGCGGCCATGCCCTTCAGCATCAGAAAAACTATGGCCCACTGAATCTGCGCATGCAGATCGTCCCTGCGACACAGTTTGCCTCGCAGATCCTCCCCTTTGTCATTATTGGCGGATTCTTTTTTCACATGACAGGACTGATCAATGTCGGTATCGCCTGTTATGCCGTGCTGATGGTCTTTCAGTTAATCACTCTTCCTGTGGAATTTGACGCCTCGGCCCGCGCCAAAGTCATCCTCCAGCAGATGGGGATCGTCCGTCCCGGTGAAGAGGCTGCCGGAGTTGATGCCGTCCTCAATGCAGCTGCCCTGACTTATGTCGCCGCTTTTGTGGCGGCTCTCGGAAATCTCATCTACCTCCTGATGGCGCGAAGGGATGATCGGTGACGGGTTGGAAGGTTCGAAGATAAAAAGTCGGAAGTTTTAAAGTGCCCATGTTGGAGGAGAGCAGAATAGATTGAAATTTGGGGCTCATTTCCCCGAGGTGCTACTTTCTTACTTTTTAACCTTTTACTTTTCACCATGCTTCAAAAACCCATCGTTCTTACCATTGCTGGCTCCGATTCCTCCTGTGGAGCCGGAGCACAGGCTGATCTCAAGACCATCAACGCCCTCGGTTGCCACGGCCTCACGGCGATCACCTGCATCGTGGCGGAGGCTCCTGGGGAAGTGCGTGCCATCCAGGCGGTGCGACCCGAGATCGTGGGCGATCAGCTGGCGGTACTTTTTGCGAACTATCCCATCGCTGCAATCAAAACGGGGATGCTCTTTTCTATGCCGATCATCCGTGTCGTGGCTGAAGTGCTGAGTGGTATGAAAAAGCTACCTCCCTTGGTTGTTGATCCCGTGATGGTGGCTTCCAGCGGTGATCCGCTGCTCAAAGCCGGAGCCATTGCAGCGTACAGGAAACATCTCTTTCCGTTGGCGACGCTGATCACACCCAACCTCGATGAGCTTGCATTGCTGACGAACTCACAACCGAAATCCGTTGCGACAATGCGAGATGCCGGCAAGCAGCTTACGGCAACCACGGGAACTGCCGTCCTGCTCAAAGGTGGGCATCTGAGCGGAGAGTCGGCCACCGATGTATTGCTCATGCCGGACTGGGAAGAATGGGAATATGGTGCGCCGTTTATCAAAAAGCTACCAAGGGGCGCCACGCATGGTACGGGCTGTACCTACTCCGCCGCCATTGCCTCGGGCCTGGCCAAAGGATTGCCTCTGCGCGGGGCTGTAGCCGAGGCCAAGAAGTTCATCACACAGGCCATCGCAGGATCATTGAGGTGGCATGCGGGTAAAAAGAGTATCGCGGCACTCGATCAGGTGCAGCATGGTTTTTAAGAAAGAGACTTGCCCATCAGTCTTGAATCGGAGAGCATCTTGCTCCCGCTTACGGAGCGTTCATGGCTAGATAGCTCAGTCGGTAGAGCAGAGGACTGAAAATCCTCGTGTCGGGGGTTCGATTCCCTCTCTAGCCACATCTCCTTATAATCAACGAGTTACGAAGCTTAGAGGCTAGGAAATGGCAAAGTCATAACGGTTAGTCATAATTGATCTTCCCATTTCTCCCGTTGTTTCGGGATGTCTTTTTGATCAAATGTTCTCATTGTCGGCGTGGAAGTGAACATCTCGTTTCTACATTTCCATGCCACGAATGAATCGACCAATTCCGGTGTATCGGAAAGACTTCCAGTAAGATCGCATGAGTAAACACACAATCCCTCTTTTGGAATTTGTCACGGCACAGCCAGCTCACAAGCTGCCCGTTGTCTTCACCAACGAAAAATGCCCCCTACCTGATTGTACCGAATCTCCAGAAGAGATTTTCAAGGAAGTGCTGACGCTGCATAGGCAGGGTTGGATCGAAGCACGCATCAATCGTGATGTCGTCGGAAAACCCTCTCAGGTGGAAATCCGCTATGTTACTTTGGAGGGAAGTGCCTTTTTGCATGGCCGGCAGACCAATAGTCAGGAAGGGATGCCAATTGGAAAACTGATACTATGGGGGAGTGG
>CAIJRY010000086.1 GCA_903823215.1 uncultured Spartobacteria bacterium | reverse complement strand
GGTATGAATGTCAATCATTTTGCCGAGCTGCGCAACCGCCTTGCCGGTGCCGGTGCCACGCTCACCGTCATCAAGAACACCTTCCTCCGCCGCTCCATCAAGGATGCCGGCTACCCCGAGCTCGATGCCCATCTGACAGGGCAGACTGCGTTTGTCGTAGGAGAAAAAGATATCTGCGCCTCGGCCAAGATTCTAAAGACTTTCGCCGCTGAATTTGAGAAACCCACGATCCGTGCCGGCATTCTCGATAATTCTGTGCTCACGACCGACGAGGTGATCGCATTGGCTGATCTGCCAAGCAAGGAAGTCCTTCAGGCACAGCTTCTCGGACTGCTGCTTCAGCCCGCAACCCGCCTCGTGCGCACACTCAACGAGCCGGCTGCAAGCTTGGCACGGGTGCTTCAAGCTATTGTCGAAAAGGCCCCTTCTTCTCCAGCTCCGGAAACGGAAGTTCATTCGGAGCCGCTCCCTTCCGTGGAAGTGGCTGCTGCCGACGAGGCGCCCACCGCTGAATAACCGCAGGATTTCAACAAATAACTTTCACACTGAAACAAATTTCTCCCGGCGTACGAAGCCACGACGGGTGAAGGAAAAACAACACGATGAATAGTCGGGCCGGCGGCTGCCGGTCTCAAATGTCCTGAGGCTTCGGGACGCGACGTCATCAAAATCCAAAAAACACCATGTCCGACAATCAAGCCCTCGTAGATCAACTCAGCAACCTGACCGTCCTTCAGATCGCTGACCTCGTTAAGTCCCTCGAAGAAAAGTGGGGCGTCAGCGCCGCCGCTCCCGTAGCAGTTGCTGCTTCCGGTGGAGCCGCTGCCGGTGGAGCCGCTGCTCCAGCAGCCGAAGAGAAGACCTCCTTCGATGTCATCCTCAAGGAAGTTGGCGCCAACAAGATCGGCGTCATTAAGGAAGTGCGCGCCGCAGTCCCAGGACTCGGGCTTGCCGAGGCCAAGGCTCTCGTCGAGAGTGCTCCCAAGGCGATCAAGGAAGGCGCCACCAAGGAAGAAGCAGAAGAGATCAAAAAGAAGATCGAGGCTGCCGGCGCCAAGGCTGAGATCAAGTAACTCAACGCGGTTTTTAACCGGTCATCGGCGTGAATGGAAAATTATCCCATTGACACGATGGCCGGTTGACCGTAAAAGAAAAAGTTCCACCTGTCCCGAGCCCTGCACCCCGGTCACACGACACCTCATTATTTTGCGACCGTTGCCGCCCGCGCGAACCCCGCGACTGACGGCTTTTTTTCCTGCTGTTTTTTTCAATTTTCTGTCTCCCCCCGGAGCCAACAACCCGTTCTCTCTCTTTGTGATGCAGCCTTTTCAGGCTGCAGCCATTAAGGGAGAGGCTGCCATTACGGCGATCCCAAGCGACAACCACGCGATACCACTGACCCTGCACCATGTCTGACCGCATCTCCTTCGGCAAACTCTACGAGGCCATCCAGCCGCCGAACCTCATTGAACTGCAGATCAAATCGTACGAAGAATTTTTTCAGACCGGCGTTGAACCCTCCAAGAGGAAGAATGTAGGCCTGCAGGCGGTTTTTCGTGAGTTCTTCCCAATTTTTGGATTTGAAGAGAAATCGAGCCTCGATTTTGTAAGCTACAGTCTTGAAGAGCCCAAAGTGGGCCCCGTGGAATGCCAAATTGATGGCCAGACCTACAGTGCCCCCCTCTATGTCACTTTCCGTTATAAGGACGAGAAGGCCACGAAGGAAGAAAAGGTCTATATGGGTGAAATTCCCCTCATGACCCGTCAGGGTACCTTTATTGTCAATGGAGCCGAGCGCGTCGTGGTCAGTCAGTTGCATCGTTCCCCCGGTATCTGTTTCGAATCGGATATTCACCTTAATGGGAAGCTCCTCTTTGGATTCCGTATCATTCCTGACCGTGGTTCCTGGACGGAAGTGCAGTTCGATACAAACGATCTGCTGTATGTCTATCTTGACCGTCGCAAACGCCGTCGCAAGTTTCTGGCCACAACATTCCTGCGCGCTCTAGGGTATCCTACCGACGAGGAAATCGCCTCCCTTTTCTACAAAATTGAGTCGTTGAAGCTCTCTGACAAGCTTGATGAGGAAGAGATGAGCACCAAGGTGCTGCTTGCCGATGTTCGCGAAGGGGATGCCATCATCGCCCGTGCTTACGAACCTCTCACGCCCGCAGTCATCCGTGACCTCATTCGCGCGGGTCACAGCAGCGTCAAGGTGATCGACACCAAGGATGATGATACCGTTGTCAAATCCCTGAAGCGCGATCCCGCCCACAATGAGGAGGAGGCCCTCAAGGACATCTATCGCAAACTCCGTCCTGGCGATCCTCCAACCGTTCAGAATGCCCGAGGCATGCTGAAGCGTCTCTTCTTCGATTCCAAACGCTACGATCTCGGTCGTGTTGGTCGCCACAAAATCCAACAAAAACTTGGTCTCGATCCCAAGATCGACGACCGCATCCTCCGCAAGGAAGATATTGTTGAATCCATGCGCTATCTCCTCAAACTGCGCAAGGGTGACGGAATGACGGATGATATCGATCATCTGGGCAGCCGTCGTGTCCGCACGGTAGGCGAACTTCTGGCCAACCAGTGTCGAGTCGGTCTTTCCCGTACCGAGCGACTGGTTCGTGAGCGTATGGCGCTTTACGATCCATCCATTGATCACATCACTCCTCAGAAGCTGATCAATCCCAAGTCGTTGAGCGCTGTGGTGCGTGACTTCTTTGGCCGTTCCCAGCTCTCGCAGTTCATGGATCAGACGAATCCACTCTCCGAGCTAACCCACAAGCGCCGACTTTCGGCCCTTGGGCCCGGAGGTCTTTCCCGTGAGAGAGCCGGATTTGAGGTGCGCGATGTCCACCCTTCGCACTATGGCCGTATCTGCCCGATTGAGACTCCTGAAGGTCCCAACATCGGACTGATCAGCTCACTGAGTACCTATGCCCGGGTCAACGACTTTGGTTTCATCGAAACTCCTTATCGCAAGGTGAAGGGGGGATGTGTCACCGATGATATCGAATACCTCACGGGTGATCGTGACGAAAATTTCTATGTCGCCCAGGCCAATTCACCCGTCGATAGCAAGGGTAAGTTCCTCGGGGAGACCGTTTCCTCGCGTTATCGTGGCGATTTCGTCGAAATTGAGCCGGAGAAGGTTCAGTACATGGATGTTTCTCCGAAGCAGTTGGTCTCGGTTGCTGCCGGTCTGATTCCTTTCCTCGAGCATGATGACGCGAATCGCGCCTTGATGGGATCCAACATGCAACGCCAGGGAGTACCTCTGCTCATCTCCGAGTCGCCCATTGTCGGCACCGGTATGGAGGGCAGGGTTGCCAGAGATTCCCGTGCGGTGGTGGTTTCCGAATCCAACGGCAAAGTTGCCTCTGTCGATTCCCAACGAATCATCGTTACCAAGGATGGCGAACTTCCCGAAGGAAAGAAGAAGATCAAGGATGATCCTGAAAACGGAGTTCGTGTCTATGACCTCCGCAAGTTCATGCGCTCCAACAGCAGCACATGCATCAACCAGCATCCTATCGTCAAGAAGGGGCAGGTGATCAAGGTTGGCGATGTTCTTGCAGACGGTCCGAATACGGAAAACGGCGAACTCGCTCTGGGTCGCAATGTGCTCGTCGCCTTCATGCCTTGGAACGGATATAATTTCGAGGATGCCATCATGATCTCGGAACGCGTGGTCAAGGAGGATATCTACACCTCGATTCATATTGATGAATTTGAGATCGGTGCCCGTGATACCAAACTCGGTCCTGAGGAAATCACCCGTGATATTCCCAATGTCAGCTAGGAAGCCCTTCAGAATCTTGGCCCGGACGGAGTGATCCGCATCGGAGCCGAAGTGAAGCCCGGTGACATTCTGGTCGGAAAGATTACCCCGAAGAGCGAAACGGAACTTGCGCCTGAAGAGCGTCTTCTGCGAGCCATCTTCGGTGAGAAAGCCGCCGACGTGAAGGATACCTCCCTCACCGTCCCTTCGGGCACCTATGGCATCGTCATGGATGTGCGCGTCTCCTCCAAGGAGAAGGCCGCCAAGACCAAGATGACACCAAGTGAATCCAAGCGTCAGCAGAAGATGATTCAGGAGGACAACAAGAAGCGTAAGGATGAGCTCTTCGAGCAGCTTACCGAGGCCCTTGCCAATGTCCTGCTTGGTGAGAAGATCCCTCTTGATGTTGTCAATGGAGAGACGGGTGAGATCATCATTCCCGCCAATCGCAAGATCACCAAGATGTTGCTCCGCAAACTCGCCGGCGTCTATAATGTGGTCGAAATCGATCCGAGCCCGATCCGCAACAAGATCCGCGAGATCATCGGTCAGTTCGAGCACCGCTTTGCCGATCTCGAGAACGAGAAGGAAGAAAATCTGGGCCGTGTCGAAAGCGGTGACGATGTCGATCCTGGCATCATCAAGCAGGTTAAGGTCTTCATCGCCAGCAAGCGCAAACTCTCGGTTGGTGACAAAATGGCCGGTCGTCATGGAAACAAAGGCGTTGTCGCCAAGATCGTTCCCGAGGAGGACATGCCGTTCCTACCCGATGGAACTCCTGTTGATATCGTGCTCAATCCGCTTGGCGTGCCGAGTCGTATGAATGTGGGTCAGGTTCTCGAGACCCATCTGGGCATTGCTGCAAGGGCCCTTGGATTCAAGGTGGCCACCCCCGTCTTTGACGGAATTCCAGAGAGCCGCATCCGCGAATATCTTGTGGAAGCCGGTCAGAAGGAGGGCTTCTCATGGATTCAGGAGAATGGCAAATCGACACTCATCGACGGTCGCACCGGCGATGTCTTTGACCAGCAGGTCGTGGTGGGTGTTATCTATATGCTCAAGCTTGGACATCTTGTCGCCGACAAGATCCATGCCCGTGCCGTTGGTCCTTACTCCCTCGTTACCCAGCAGCCGCTGGGTGGCAAGGCACAGTATGGTGGACAGCGTTTCGGAGAAATGGAGGTCTGGGCACTTGAGGCCTATGGTGCCGCCTATACGCTACAGGAATTGCTCACCGTCAAGTCTGACGATGTGCAGGGCCGCACGCGCATTTACGAGAGCATTGTCAAGGGAGACAACTCTCTGGAGGCCGGAATTCCCGAGTCCTTCAATGTGCTCATCAAGGAAATGCAGGGACTCGGACTTGATGTCCGGGTGGGTGCTAGGACAGCGCCCCTTTCCCTTGCCGACTCCGCCGCCTAATTAACCTACCGCTTAGCCAACCGCAGCACCTTAAGAGCCATGACCGAAACAGCACTTGCACCAACATTTGATCTTCAAGCGGATCCTAAAAAAACCTCATTCGACGAGGTGGGAATCACCGTAGCAGCCCCTGAAACAATCCGGGGTTGGAGTAAAGGGGAGGTAAAAAATCCTGAAACCATCAACTACCGCACTTTCAAACCTGAAAAGGGCGGTCTCTTCTGCGAGCGCATTTTCGGCCCAACGCGGGACTGGGAATGTTCCTGCGGAAAGTACAAGCGCATCAAACACAAGGATGTTGTCTGTGACCGCTGTGGTGTTGAGGTGACTCTGAGCCGTGTCCGCCGCGAACGCATGGGGCACATCGATCTCGCTGTTCCTGTTTCGCACATCTGGTTTTACAAATGCATGCCTTCACGTATCGGCCTAATGCTCGACCTGACCGGCCGTCAGCTTGAGCGGGTCATCTATTATGAGGATTACATCGTCATTGATCCAGGCAAGACCCCATTTGAAAAGGGTCAACTCCTCACAGAGGTAGAATACCGCGAAGCCGAAGATCAGTACGGTGAAGATTTCGTGGCGGGAATGGGCGGCGAGGCGATTCAAAAACTTCTTCAGAATATTGATCTTCTCGAAGAACAGGTCGTCATCGAAAAACAGATGACACAGACCAAGAGCAAGCAGATTCGCAAGAAACTGGCCAAACGTCTGAAACTCGTTCAGGGATTCATCAGCTCGAAGACCCGTCCCGAGTGGATGATCATGAGCGTGCTGCCGGTGATCCCTCCTGATCTTCGTCCTCTTGTTCCCCTCGAGGGGGGCCGGTTTGCGACCTCCGATCTCAACGATCTCTATCGTCGTGTCATCAACCGTAATAATCGGCTGCGCACACTTCTCCAGCTCAAGACCCCGGAGGTCATCATTCGCAATGAAAAGCGGATGCTTCAGGAAGCTGTTGATGCTCTTTACGACAATGGTCGTCATGGCCGCGCTGTGACCGGAGCCGCCAACCGTCCGCTCAAATCCCTGAGCGACATGCTCAAGGGCAAGGGAGGGCGATTCCGTCAGAACCTGCTCGGCAAACGAGTCGATTACTCAGGTCGTTCCGTCATCGTCATCGGCCCTGAGCTGAAGCTCAATCAGTGCGGTCTTCCCAAGAAGATGGCGCTTGTTCTCTTCGAGCCATTCATCATCCGACGCCTCAAGGAACTTGGCTATGTGCACACGGTGCGCAGTGCCAAGAAGCTGATTGAACGCCAGACCCCGGAAGTTTGGGATATTCTGGAAGAAGTCACCAAGGGACATGCCGTTCTCCTGAACCGCGCACCGACCCTGCACCGTCTCTCAATTCAAGCCTTTGAGCCGATCCTCATCGAGGGTGAGGCGATCCGGGTGCATCCGCTTGTCTGCACTGCTTACAATGCAGATTTCGATGGTGACCAGATGGCAGTCCATGTTCCTCTTTCCGTGGAGGCACAGCTCGAAGCTCGTACGCTGATGCTGGCTCCCAACAATATCTTTTCTCCATCCAGTGGAAAGCCGATCACCAATCCGTCGCAGGACATTCCTCTCGGTTGCTACTATCTGACCCAGAATCCCCGCGTTGTGCTTGGGAAGGATGGCAAGGCCCCCGCGGAGAGTCGCCAGCCGCTCTTTGGCGGAGCGAGTGAAGTGGAACTCGCTCTCTCGGAGGGAAGTGTCAGAATCCATACCCGCATCCGTCTTCAGAATCCTGACCGGGGAGTGCAGACCGTTTACGGTAACAGCGAACTGCCAGTCATCGAGACGACGGTTGGGCGTGTGCTTTTCAACCAAATCTGGCCCAAAGAGCTCGGATTTTACAACAAGGTTGCCGGCAAGAAACAACTGAGCGACATCATCTGGCGCTGCTACAAAGCAGTCGGTCAGGCACTCACTGTGGAAACCCTTGACAAGCTCAAGGAGCTTGGATTCCGCGAGGCCACCCGCGCAGGAGCCTCCATCGGTATCAATGATATGATCATTCCGAAGGAGAAGGCTGCCCTTGTCGAGGGTGCCCAGAAACAGATTGCCGAAGTTCAGAAGCAATATCGTCGCGGTATCATCACCGATGGTGAGCGAAAGAACAAAGTGCAGGACATCTGGACCCACACCGGTGAGGAGCTTGCCAATGCCCTCTTCCGCACCCTTGAGCACAACGATGGCCGTCGTGAATCCAATCCCGTCTTCATGATGGTCGATTCGGGTGCCCGAGGCAATCGTACCCAGGTCAAGCAGCTTGCCGGAATGCGTGGACTCATGGCCAAGCCATCAGGTGAGATCATCGAGCGCCCCATTCTCTCAAACTTCCGCGAGGGACTTTCGGTTCTTGAGTATTTCATCTCGACGCACGGTGCCCGCAAGGGACTCGCCGATACCGCGTTGAAGACGGCCGATTCAGGCTATCTGACCCGCAAACTTGTTGACGCCTCTCAGGATGTGATCATCACTTCCGAGGATTGCGGCACGGTCAATGGTATTGTTGTCCGTCCCATCTACGAGGGAGATGAGGAGGTCGTCAGTCTGGCCACCCGCATCATTGGTAGGGTCAGCTGTGAAACGGTAAAAGATCCCGTCACCTCGCAGCCAATCATCAAGGCCAACCAGCTCATTGATGAGGAAATTGCAGCCGCCCTTGATAAGGTCGGACACGAGCAGCTTAAGATCCGCTCCGTGCTGACCTGTGAAAACAAGCGCGGAGTCTGCGCGAAGTGCTATGGTCGCAATCTTTCCACCGGTCTCATGATCGGACTTGGAGAGGCGGTCG
>CAIJRY010000085.1 GCA_903823215.1 uncultured Spartobacteria bacterium | reverse complement strand
TGGCCGGGAGCCTGCACGGCAATACCCTTTTCCAATGCTTCATCAACTGTGCGGACGATGAGTTTTGCGTTTAATTCAGCCGCCCTCCTATCGCGAAACTCAATTAATTCGGGAAACTCGTGCCCTGTCGCCACATTCAGGAAAGGCATTGGAATCTCGGAGGGACGGAAGGCTTTTTCCGCGAGCCGAAGGAGGCAGATTGAGTCTTTGCCGCCGGAGAATAGAATGGCGGGCCGTTCAAACTCCGAAGCGACCTCACGCATGATGTGGATCGCCTCGGTCTCGAGATAATCAAGATGGTTTAAGTGATATCCGGGCATGGAAAATTGATGGAGAAATTAAGATTAGGAATTTTGGAAGAATGAATTTCAGAGTGCCGATGCCGATTTTTTACGCTGCTGCCGTGGCTGCCGCTCCTCCCCATGCAGCATGGAGACCACACTCTCTTTTCTCGTCAGCTTTGGCAGGGTCGAAATAGTCCCATTCATTCGGAAGGTTATTTTCTGCAAGATAAAATTCCATCTCCTCATCACTCAGATGAAAGACGGGGCTGATCTTGAGAGCGCCAAAGTTGGCATCCGGAGAGACGATGTCCAACTCGGCGCGGTTCGGATTCTGCACTTTACGGAGTGCTGTGATCCAGATGCTTGGCGAGAGCTCACGCATGCCCCGCTGGAAAGGTTCCAGTTTCATCAGGGCGCTGAATTTCTTAAGCCCCTCCTCATCGTCCGGTCCTGGAATCGGTCCATCGATGGCATCGCGGTGAGCCGGAGTGATCTTTGGCAGATAGGCCGCCAAGTTTAGCCCTAAGAGTTTGTGGAGCTCCTCTGCGTGCTTGTAGGTGGCCGGACGGTTATAACCGTGATCGACCCACAAGACCGGAATATCAGGCTGAGTCTGAGTGGCCAAGTGAAGGACGACCGCCTCGTAGGGACGGAAGTTGGTGGAGACGATGGCGCGTCCATTGGACCGGGCGATCGCCCACTGCATGATTTCAAGAGGAGTGCGACCATTCAGTTCCTGATTCCAAGCCAAGATTTGATCGTCCGTGACTGTTGGTGACATGGAGGGTAAGGGCGGTGTTTTAAGCGCGGGGAGTCCCGACACTGTGAAAGGTGGCATCCTGAGGAAGCACCTCACGATCACAGTAGTCACCGAAGCCTTCCTCATTTAGTCGTTCGATCGCATAGCGTTTGATGATCGGCGAAAGGATTGTCACTGCCTCATCAATCGTGATGCTGGACGAAAAAAGGCGATTCAAGCGGGTGCCGTTGTATTTTGCCCCCAGATAGAGTGCATATCTACCGGGAGCCTTGCCAACAAAGCCGATCTCGGCCAGATAGGGACGGGCGCAGCCATTGGGGCATCCGGTGATGCGGAGGCTGATGGCATCATGGCGCAGACCGGACTCATCCAGAACTTTCTCGAACTTTTCCAGGATGGAGGGCAGATCCCGTTCGCTCTCTGCAAGTGCCAGACCGCATGTGGGAAGGGCCACGCAGGAGAGCGTATTGAGGCGGAGAGAGGAACGATCATTTTCTCCTGCAAGTCCATGCTTTACGAGAATAGCTTCGATTTCAGCTTTCTTCGCAGTCGAGACACCGGAGATCGTAAGATTCTGCGAGGGGGTGAGACGAAAATCCCCGCTGTGAATTTCTGCAATCTCACGCAGGGCTGTCTTCATGGGCCACCCATCCACATCCTTGATGCGGCCGCTCAGGATGTGAAGGCCATAAAACCAGCTGCCATCTGCGTTCTGATGCCATCCATGGGGATCTTCGATGGTGGTGAACTCAAACGGCTTGGCTGGAGTAAATTGAATGCCGGAGCGTTTCTCAACTTCGGCGCGGAACCAATCAATGCCGCGATCCTGAATCGTGTATTTGAGCCTGGCGTGTTTGCGGTTGGTACGGTCACCATAGTCCCGCTGGGTGGTGAGGATCGCTTCGCCGATCTGGTTGACCTTGTCGGCTGTGATGAATCCCAGAACATCCGCGAGTCGTGGAAAGGTTTCTGCGTTGCCATGACTCATGCCAAGACCGCCACCGACCGTGACATTATAGCCGATAAGCTCCCCGTCTTCCACAATCGCAATAAAGCCAAGATCCTGAGAAAAGACATCGACATCGTTCGATGGGGGAATTGCGAAGCCCGTTTTGAATTTTCG
>CAIJRY010000084.1 GCA_903823215.1 uncultured Spartobacteria bacterium | reverse complement strand
TCCTTTCCGAGGAGATACCATCCGGAATCCATCACCCGATGGTAGGCCGCATCGAACTCCTCCTTGTACTCAAGATAGGTAGGTTTCAGCTCAAGAAAAGGAATCTCCATCTCAATCATTTGAGATCCCTCTTGAATTCGTCATAGTCACGGTAATAGTCCGACTCATCGTAAAGATTAGAGGCGAGCACCAGACAGACTGCTCCAGAAGAGAAGTTATCCATCTCACGCCAGATCATCGGGCAGACATAGAGTCCGAAGTAGGATCGTGCGAGATGGAAGCGCTTCTTGCTCTGTCCATCATCTAGCACGATGTCAAAGCTGCCGGACATCGCCACGATGAGTTGGTGGAGTCCTTTGTGAGCATGACCGCCCCTCTCTGCTCCGCCCGGAACATCGTAGAGATAATAGACCCTTTTGATTTCAAAGGGGACATGACGCCCCCCCTCAACGAAGGTGAGATTGCCACGAGGCTCCCCGATTTTAGGGAGATCAATGAGTTTGCAGTTATCGATGGGGGTCATGGGGTAGTTTCTGTGATGGAGGTTTCGCTAGTCTTCTCAAAAGTCCTGTGACAATTGCAGAGGGCAGTATCTCCGCAAAATTCAAGTTTCGTCCCGCAACGGCACATCCATGCTGCAATCTTGGCCGGGGCCCCAACGACTAGTGCAAAATCGGGGACATTCTTTGTCACGACCGAACCCGCAGCGACTAATGCCCACTTGCCGATAGTTACTGGTAGGATCGTCGCATTGGCCCCGATGCGGGAACCTTGCTTCAGGAATGTTTTGGATATCGTGAAGTCCGTGTTTCTGCTTCTTGGGTGCAGATCATTGGTAAAGGTCGCGTTGGGGCCAATAAAGACATCATCCTCAATTGAAATCCCATCCCAAATCTGGACGCCGCATTTGATCGTCACACGATCCCCTATCACCACATCGTTCTCGATGAAGACATGTGAGCAAATATTGCATTCGGAGCCGATACGGGCCTCCGGCAACACCACACAATATTGCCAAATGCGGGTATCCTTGCCAATCGATGAGGATTGCACATCAGATAGGGGGTGAATGCTGTGTTGTTGGTTCATAGACAATTACGATTTTATTCGATCGGGCCTAGCTTACCAACTCCAACCATTTGGAGTTCTGCTCTGAATGCTGAGCTATCTCTTCCAAAATGTCATCAGTAGGTGTCACGGGTTTCCATCCCCACGCTTTCTGAACCTCGCTGGAATCCAGCACCATCCACGGGATGTCGAAGGGGCGAGGATTGGTATCCGCATCTACCTGATGCGACCCCAGGCGCCCAGTGCACCAAGCACTGAGCTGGGAAAGCGACATGGCACTGCTGGCTCCTCCGCTGACATTGAAGATGGGTTCAACACTACGGTCTGGATCCCCCATCTGCGAGATAAGGAGTGGGACGATGTCGCGCGGATGGAGGCAGTCCCTGACCTGATGCCCCATGCCGTCAAAACCGATGTATCTGAGAGGGCGACGCCGAGCCCATGAATGAATCCAGAAACTGAAGATGCCTTGGTCTGCCTTCCCAAACTGTCCTGCTCCTGCAAGCACCCCGCATCTGTTAATACGAACCGGAAAGTCAAAGGTCAGTCCATATTCGAGAGCAAGAAGTTCGGAGCATTTCTTCGATGAGCCGTAGAGAGAGATGGGAGGCTCTGTGGAGAAGGATTCGGTGACTCCAGCAGAGGAAAGTGAAGTTTTAGCCACAAGAGGCACAGGATTCACAAGAGATTCTGACTGCAATCCATTTTGTGCGTTTTGTGCATTTTGTGGCCAATTTCCCATTTCTAATACGGGGCGGAAGGCGGTGTTCACGATTTCGACAGGGAGGGAGGCCAGCGGAGGAATCGAGTAGACCCGGCTCGTGCTCAGCAGGATAAAACCCGCTTTATTTTTGCGGCAATACTCCAATAGACGAATGGTGCCGCCAAGGTTGTGATCAAGCAGCTCCGTTGCGCTCGTCTGACCATCCACTCCTGCCAGTACGCTGGGGTTTGCCGCGCAATCCAAGACCCAGTCGGCGGGAGGCAAAGAGTCGAGGTCATCTTGGTTTCTGATGTCCCCCACCCTCACATCGACGCCAAGGTCCCGTAGCGGCGCCAAATTTGTCTCGCTTCCCTTGCGGATGAGGCTGTCGATTCCAATAATCTCCACATCTGAGCAATGCTCAAGGAGCCCACGCGCAATGACAGAGCCAGCAAATCCGCATATGCCGGTGATGACTATTTTCATGCCTTTTCCGTCCGCTTCTTCCAGGCATCCACTATCTGGCGAATGGTCTCCTCCAGGCTCTGAGTGATGTCCCAACCCGGATAGTGAGCCTTCATTTTACGCAGGTCACTGTAGTAGCAGATATGGTCACCGATGCGGTTCTCGTCGACATAGGTATAATTTTGCACTTTGCCCGTAAATCCTTCGGCGATCCGGAAGGCCTCAAGGATGGAGCAGGAGTTATCTTTTCCTCCACCAAGATTATAGACCTCTGCGATCCGGGGTGCCTGCACGAATGCCGCCATGAAGCGGGCGACATCGAGGGAATGGATGTTGTCGCGCACCTGTTTGCCCTTGTAGCCAAAGACGCGATATTCCTGCCCCTCCAGATTGCATTTTACTAGATAGCTTAGGAATCCGTGCAACTCGACACCTGAGTGGTTGGGGCCGGTTAGGCATCCTCCACGCAGGCAGCAAGTGGGCATTCCGAAATAACGCCCATACTCCTGCACCATCACATCGGCGGCAACCTTTGAAGCACCAAAGAGGGAATGCTTGCTCTGGTCGATGGAGAACTCCTCGGCTATCCCATGCTGATATGCTGGATCAGCATAATCCCATCGAGTCTCAAGTTCCCTGAGGGCAATCGTATTGGGGCGGTCTCCATAGACCTTATTGGTGGACATGTGGACGAAAGGAGACTCGGGGCAGGCGCGGCGTGTCGCCTCCAAGAGATTCAGGGTGCCGACCGCGTTAGTGTCAAAGTCATCAAAGGGAATCGCTGCAGCCCGATCATGACTGGGCTGAGCGGCTGCATGGATGATGACATCAGGACGAACTTCAGTGACGAGGTCAATCACTCCCCGACGATCGCGGATATCGATCTCGTGGTGAGTAAAACCGGTGAGTTCTGAAGAAATTCTTTGCTGATTCCAACGCGTATCGCCCTGAGGACCAAAGAAAACTGCCCGCTGATTGTTATCCACACCATGAACTTTATAGCCTAGTTCACGGCTGAAATACATACAGACCTCTGATCCTATGAGTCCGGAGGATCCTGTAATGAGGAGTTTTTTTTGCATAAAGTATTGTTATCGGTCTGAGGATGAATGCAACTAGCTAAAGCAATCCGTTGAAAAGCATCAGGGCACCCCATAGTCTCCTAAGCAAATACCCATTCCAAGTCCAGTTCCCCTTTCGCATCGCAACGACTACACTCCCGCCAACCAAGAATCCGCTAAGCACAAAGAAGATCATTACCGACTGGTGTCCCAACCCGGTCAGAAAATAGAATCCCTTCTGCACAACGCCCGGGGATTCAAGGCGTGCATAAGGAACGAAAAGAAACGCCCTCAGATGCTCCTCGCAGACCAGAAGAGCACCCATACCGCGCAGGCAATCAAGATGGACAAGGCGATACTTCAAAAGGGTGAGAATTTTTTTCAGTAACACGCTGCCGCACTTGATGAAATCCTCCCACGGCAGCACTGAACGCACGGGAGGAAGTGATCAAGGAGGATCCCATCATGCAATCCGATCCACAACCAATGCACAAGAGAAGAGAAGAGGATAGGAGGAAGCCACCAGAAAACAGGGTTAAAATTTCACCATCACTCCTGTCAGGGAATCCGCTTCTAAGGAATTAAATTCAAGGACGCCTTACGGCCCATCATACGAGCTAGTTGATGCCGGCTCGAAAAGGTTAGGACTCCAAGCAGAAGGGCAGCAGCCACCATGACACCGGGTTCAGGAACGGGAACGATCTCATTGCCGCTGAATCCCCCTGTCCCCATGAAGCCGGATCCAGCTCCCGTGAAGAAGCTGATATTGGCAAGTTCGCTGCTCGTCAGGCTGAATGAGTCATTGAGCGTCGTCGCTGAGCCGGGAGTGGATGAATAGTTGTAGACGAATAGCGTGTTGGCACTCAGACCCCCGATAGAGGCAAAGGTCAGGGAAGAATTGCCTGAGAGAGTTGAGAAGTCGATGAAGCTATTGGCTGTCAGCGTCAGGGCTCCAAATGCCTGCACAGAAGTCTTCACGCTCCCTCCTGAACTTCCACCCATGGAGAGAGTACCTCCAGCCAGCGTGACTGCTGAAGTAGTTTTCACCACATTGGCTGCACCGGTATTGCCGAGTAGAAGTGTGGATCCTGCATTGACCACCACATTAGTGGTGGCGCTCAGTTGACCACCACCACTGAGATCGAGTCCTCCTCCAGAGACTGTCGTTGTCCCGGTGAAGGTGTTGTTGCCTGTCAGGGTGGTTGTTCCAGTTCCACTCTTAGTCAGGCCGATCGATCCTGTGCCACTCACGATCCTTCCCGAGTAGGTCGTGGAGGCGTTGTTGCCTCCTAAGTTGAAGGTGGCTCCTGTAGCATTGCCGTTGGTGATGACGCCGTTTCCTGTCAACGAGCCAACAGTGAGGGCATTACCATTGAGGTCAAGCTTTCCACTGTTGTTCAGAGTATTGGTAGCAGCTCCCAATGCTGTAGTACTTCCTGCGGTAATCTGTCCTGAGCTGATTACAGTTCCTCCAGTGTAGCTGTTATTGCCAGTGATTGTCAGTGTTCCGGTGCCCGCCTGTGTGAGGGAGCCTGAGCCACTGATCGTGGCAGAGTTAGTTCGGTTTCCGGTTCCGACATTGTAGCTCAGTCCACCGTTGTTGGTGATTGTCGAGGAGGTGATCGATCCGGCATCAGTACCATTACCTATCTGCAAGGTACCGGCGCTGATCAACGTCGATCCATTGTAAGAGTTTGCTGCAGTCAGAGTGGAAGTGCCTGCTCCAGACTTGACCAATGCACCGTTGCCGCTGATTCCAACAGCAATCGTCTGGTTGGAGGAAGTGTTGAGTCCCAGCGTTCCATTGGTCGCGTTGATTGATCCAGCTCCAGATACTGATCCGCCTAGAGTCACCGTGCTACTTCCGGAGGTGTTGGTAATGAGAAGCAGAGTGTTGAGTTGCAGTGGGACATTGATGGTCTGATTACCGAGCTGATTCTGAATCGTGGCTGTGTTGCCGAAGGAGGATCCATCCAGAGTGAGCGTGGAGGAGCCGTTGCCTGTAATGTTATACCCGGTGCTATTGCTAAAGATCATCCCTCCTACGATCACATTGGCATCATTGGTGACTGAAAGTGCACCACCGGTGTTTGTACCGAAGTAGGCTAGGGCGTAGGTGCTATTAGGACTGTAGCTGCCGTTCCAAGGATTGCCCTGACCACTTCCCCAGTTGGTCCCACCAATCCAGTTGTTGGTGGCTGTGTAGTAGCCGAAGGTGACATTGGTTCCCGTTGTCTTCAACTGGTAGGTGCTCAGACCGTTGGTGTTGAGGAAGGAGTAGTTGGTAAAGATTCCGTTGGTAGAGGTGCCGTAGACTCCTGCTACTGCATTACTGTAGTTTAGGGAGGCACTGCTAAAGCTGCCTGTGTTGCCCACGAAGGTCGCATTGGTGAAAATTGCCGCAGCATTGGTGGAAGAATCGTAATTATTCATCGTCACAGCCACCGCCCCACCGAGCGATGCGGTGCCAGTGATGGAGAGGTAATCGTAATATCCAGCTCCATTTGTGAATGCACCTCCCCTGTTTGTTCCCGAAATATCCAAGGCAAGGGTGCCCGTGCCACTCTGGGTATAGTTGCCCGTGATGGTTGTCTTGCCCCCTAGCCCGGCTCCACCCACGGCAAGAATACCACCATTGGTATTATAGAGGGTGTTGTTGGAGATGGATCCCGTGCCGTTCCAGTTGGCACTTGATGCCGTGATTGTTCCTACACTCAGGGTTCCGCCGCTCTCGTTGAACGCTGGGCATTCTGGGCCGTGCGCGAGGCTCTCAGAACTTCAACCGAAATCACCAAAGCCAATGACTACTAGGCCACAGCAAGAAGTCCCTGAATCAGCGACACAGGAGCGCGTAAAACTGATTGTCATATCAGGGCGCATCCATGCCGTAACTATGCGCCGGCGTTACGGGTCATGGATCATGCAAGCGCCACGCCTTGCCACGCCTGAACAGATCGCCACTGTTGCCAAGGATGAAGGCTACCCCGCCGACTTCTACGAGGCCCTACACGCTTCCGAGCGCCTCTTCATCGAGGAACAGCGCCACCGCGCAAGAGGTGAGCCCCCCACCCCCCTAGTAGGTTCTTCTAACATGAAAAATACTCAAGCGGGACGAGTCGCCAACAAACAGTAGTAAATCGAATTTTTAACAGCACGCTCCGCAGCAATCAAACAACATGAAAAAAAACACCAAAACACCAAAAGGTTACAGCATCAGCGCCCTTTCTGAGATGTGGGAAGCTGATCGCCGCACAGTCTCCACCGCTATCAGAAAAGCCGGCTTACAACCTCTGAGTCACGATGCCCAAGGCAACCCTCGGTATGATGAAATTGATACCCTCGACGCACTTACAAAGTTCTTTCCGCTGCCGCCAGAAACTAAGGCAGAGCGTGATGAATCAAGTCGCTGCCTGACTCTTCATTTGCTCTATGCGACTGAATATATGGAACAAAATCCCGGATGTAGTCGCCTAGAGGCCCTGATGGCAGGATGTGAGCGCAGGGAACAGGAAGAGAGAAACAGACCTAGAGTCAAGGAGGTAGCATGAACCTAGCCGCTGTTTTCACTATCAAAGGGGAGTCCGAGGATTTCACGGGCAAATATCAAGAGCGCCTGATCTCGCTTAAGTTGATAGATGATGCCGGGGAGCATAGCAGTTCTCTGGAAGTTCAACTTGCTGATCCAGATGGAAGGCTTGCCCTTCCGGTGAAGGGAGCAATTCTGAACTTGTCTCTAGGAAATCCCGGAAAACTTGTATCAAAAGGTGCCTTCATCATCGACGGATTCCGTTTAGAGGGCCCTCCGGACATTGTTATTTTTAACGCGATGGCAGCGCCTTTTGACTCTGCCGGGAGTTTGAAGCCATTCCAGAGCCGCAAGAGCCGCAGCTTTAGCGGAATGACCCTTGGCGAAATTGTGAGCCAGATCGCCGGGGAAGTCGGTCTCACTCCCGCCGTTGACCCCGCCATGGCTTCCATTTCCATCCCTCACATTGACCAGACATCAGAAAGCTCAATGAACCTCCTTACTAGATTGGCGCGAATATATGGGGCGCTCTTCAAGCCGACTCATGGCCGTCTCTGTTTCGTTTCGTGGGGAACTGGCATCAACGCACAAGGGAAGGATGTCGGGGGCCTGACGATTGACCGGACAGCCTGCAAAAACTACGCCATGAAGATCACGCAGCGGGGGAACTTCGACAAGGTTCGCACCCGCTCCCATGATGTAACGACTGGCAGCACTTTTCTTTCCGAGACATCCAAGGGCGGCACCTCGACAACGGTCATATCGCCTCAGGATGATACCCCATCAGAGGATGAATCCGATGATGCTACCTATGAACATCCGCACGACTACCCGGATCAGGACACAGCCGTGGCCGCTTCCAAGAGCATTCGAAACCGGGTTGTAAATGGAAGCCGATCAATCTCAGTCACCATCCTAGGCAATGCCAAGATCGTTGCCGGTGGCATGATGAACC
>CAIJRY010000083.1 GCA_903823215.1 uncultured Spartobacteria bacterium | reverse complement strand
TCGAACAGCGCAACTACCTCAAGCGACGCCGCACACTGGAGTTCGACGATGTCATGAACCAGCAGCGGGAAGTCATCTACGGCTACCGTAACGAAGTTATGGATTCGGAGAATCCGCGCAGCCTCATCCACGAAGTCATCACCGAAATCGTGCCCAAAAAAGTGGCCGCATTCCTGATCACGGAGAATGATTCCGAAGCTGATGTCGCTGGACTTGTACAATGGCTCAACACCACCTTCCCTGTCGGACTCACGGCGGAGAAATGCGCCTTTGACACCCGCTCCATCGAAGAGAACGGCCAGTTCGTGCTCCAGACCATCATCGAGGCTTACGACCGCAAGGCCGCCATCGAGGATGCAGCCGCCCGCAGCGGTTTGGAGAAATATGTCATCCTCAATGCCATCGACCGTCTCTGGCAGGAGCACCTCTACGCCATGGACAGCCTTAGGGAAGCCGTCTATCTCCGCGCCTACGGACAGAAAGATCCGCTGACGGAATACAAGACCGAGGCCTATGCCATCTTTGTTGAGTTGATGGATAACATTAAGAACGAAGTGATTAACAACCTCTTCCGCAGCACAACGAATCTTCAGGCCTTTGAGCAACTCCTTGCCTCTCTGCCACAGCATCTCATGCAGAGAGATCTGCTCGAACCTTCCCAAGGTGGAGCTATGCAGGCTCAGCTCAATGTATCCGCTCCACAGGCAGCGCCCGTCTCCGCAGCGCAGGCCGAGATGGATCGCGCCTTCGCGGCACCCCAGCCGAAACGGGAAGCACCACGGGTGGGACGGAATGATCCGTGTCCTTGTGGCTCCGGAAAAAAGTTTAAATCTTGCTGCGGGCGCACCGCCTAGGAGTGGGGGGCTTGTGACATTGGCGTATAGCTGCGTTGTCCTGCGCTTGCAGTAGGTATACTACAGCAGCGCTTGGCCGCCCTTGCTCTCCATCCAATCTCACTGCGCTACAGAGCCAACAGCCTAAGTGTTGAACATCTCTAAATGAGTCGGGCGAGAAGCTAATCTCCTCAATAAAACATCGGACCCATCATGGGATCGCCCATCGGGCCGTAGAATCCGCCCCAATCCGCCCACTCTGCCTGTTCCAACTTGATCGCCTTTTCGTTGGCGATGTCCGGATTGATTTCATTTTTGTAGAGGAGGTGCTGGTAACTCTCAAACTGGGTGTTACCTCCCACCAGCAGGAGGTTCTTGCGGCCATCGGCAAGCATGAAGAGAGTTTTGCCATTCTTGGTGACTTGGGTGATGTGTCCCTGGGGTAGTTTCTGCACCTTGGCGAGCTGTGCCGGGGTCTTGGGAGTCACAGTGCGAAAACCCGCCTGCTCAAGATACTGCTCCTTGCGGTCCAGATGACTCGTGCAGGCCGAGAGGGAGAGTGAAAGGAGTGCAATACTAAGGAAGGAGATCTTTTTCATAGGGAATCAACAGGTTCTATGCCAAGAACCGAAAAAGGCCAAGAGAAGAGAGACCGTATCTCTGCAAGTAATGCGCGAACGGATGGTCAATCCATCAAGTCTTCGATGGGAGGAGTCAAAACTTCACCCGGACAAACCGCGGCCAGTAAAGGCGGGCATCGCTCAGGAGTGTTTCCGGGTTTGTTGCATTGGCGGCGTAAGTGACGATCAATTCGTTTGGTGCCGTAGAGAGCATCGGGTGGGCTTTGGCCGCGTAGCAGAAGATACCGTGACCCCATGGCGCTTCCGGACAGTGGTAAACGATCTTTGCGTTACTCCATGGTCCCCATGGGTTGGGAGCTGTGCGGGCGATGATGTTCCCGGACAAACCGTTAGGTGTACAGATCAGGACATAACGATGGAGAGCGGGCAACCACGAGACGGAGTACTCGTTGGCGACATCCGGGCAGAGATCGGCAGCTCGTGATGACAGCCTGCTCCATTCTTTGCCGGTATAAAACCGCCACCGGTGGAAATTCTCCAGATGACCATCCGGGACGCGCGCCAGAATCATCGACTTGTCATGACTAGGGCATTCGCGCAAGCCGTAGAGATAAACGAAGCCGGCTGCCTTGAGGATGGCCGCGCCAAAGATTCTGTTTTCGCCGGTGGAGAGCTTAGTGAAAGGAATTTTCCGTAAGGTGAACTTCCATGCTGTTGGGACATCAAGCGGATTGGCAACCATGCAGAGAGTGGTTCCGATCTGCCGGAAACCAAAAGCGGAAGGAACGCTGGTTCGCTCCAGTTCGGAAAGAAAAACAAGCAGCCTTTCGCGCTCCATTACTCCGTCGGCAGGCCAAAACCATCGCTGGGCCTCCTTTGGAGCGATCAACGACTGCGGTTTAGCGTTGGAAGATGAGCTGCAAAAAAAATCCACTCGGGCGGTCGCAGGATCCAATCGATGTTGTATGCCGATACTGTTATTGATCATGGTGGAAGGAACACGCCGGCCATCTCGTATTTCTCCGAGGAAGGTATCACCAAAGAGCCAAACGATACTGTTTCCACCCAACGACACCGAGTAGTCGGCATCCGCCCCGATCCATCCGGAGGATCGATGGAAGAGCCGGTCATAGGCCGGGATTTTCTCCGATGCCTCTGCTCCCTGTGCATGAGAGACAAGCAGCAGAAAGAAGAGCAAATTTCTGAGGGAGGGATTCACAAGGTATCACCATCGCAATAGGTTCAGCAAAGCTGGGAATCAAGCCCATGCAATACGAATCTATTAATCTTTAGCCGATGCCCTTCCGCCGATAGGCTTTGTTGATGATCAAGCAATTCAACGATTTTGCTGCCAATGAACGGACTTATTTGGCGTGGCTGCGGACGGCCCTTGCCTTGATCGCTTTCGGATTCATGCTGGAGCGCTTCGATCTGTTTCTGAAGATGTTTGAAAAGACTGTGGGAGAGGGAAGAATCCCTGCTACCGGTTCCGTGGGACGGGAGGCTGGGATCGGCATGGTCTCCATGGGGCTACTCGTGATCCTCCTTTCAACCGGACGGTTCATGAGCACAACCAAACGGATTCGCAGCGAGTCTGTTCAGCCTTATGACACTCGTGGAGTGCTGGTTATGGGCGGAGTCTTTTTCATCCTTGCGCTCTTCATCCTGCTCTATGTTTCAAAGATCCTCACCACGGTATGAAGTCCGATCAGGATCTCTATAAGAAGTTACGCGATCTCCCAAAAGAGAAGCTTTGGGATGATGAGGTTGCCCGATTCAACACGGCCGCACCAAGGGAGCGCATGGAAAGGGTGGCCGTCATCCGTGCCGTTGGAACGGTCTTTTTCCGCTTCGGAACGGCAGAGGAAAAGTCAGCCGTGCGCGCATGGCTGACGGCGTTGCTCGCCGACCCTCAGGAAAAAATCCGCCGCTATGCCATGACGGCCCTGCCTAAGATCGGTGCAAGTGCGGAGGCGGAAGAGCAGATGATTTCCTTGCTGAAAGCATCAGGCCCGGAACGGGAGAGGCACCATCTGGGTCGAGCGCTCGAAAAGGTCGGTGGTGTCGCGACGCTGGCATTGGCAGGCGATGATTTGTCGTGTGTGACGGAGCAGAAAGTGAAAGCAGCCGTTTTGAGGAAAGAGAATCCCGGAAGCATCCAGCTCGAGGCCCTTTTGCCAGCGAATGCCGGGATGAGAATCTTTCTGCGCTGCCGACGGGGATTGGAGGGAATCGTTCGGGAAGAAATCGAGGAGAAGTTGGATGATGGTATTTTCAAGATCGGTGAGGTGCGTCCTGGCTGTGTGACGCTGACACCACGGAGATCGTTTTCCCTCGAAATGCTTTATGAACTGCGATGCTTCGGGACGGTCGGATTCAGCCTGGGACTGATTCAAAACGGTGATGGGGAACAGTGGATCGAGGCGTTGGCCCAAGCGATCGCATCCCCTCGGACGAGGAGTATCATGCTTGCAGCCACTGAAGGAACGGCACGGTATCGCTTGGATTTTCCTGCCCGAGGTCATCAGCGCGGAGCAATCCGTCAGGTCGTTGAGCGGGCTTATGCGAAGGCGCCAGAGATACTCAATGATGCCCGGCAGGCACTCTGGTCGGTTGATGTGATTCCTGTCGGCGTCCTTGGGAGCCAGGCCTCAGTCGAACTCAGGCCCCGCCTCTATCCCGATCCGCGCCTTGGCTATCGTCAGGATGACATTGCCGCCGCCTCGCATCCACCGCTTGCGGCAGCGATGGCGCGTCTTGCAGCAAAGGCTGCTTTTGGCAGAAAAGCGCAGGTCATTTGGGATCCCTTCTGCGGGTCGGCTTTGGAGCTCATCGAGCGAGCCCTGCTCGGAGGTGTGGGGGTAGCTTATGGAACGGATCTCGATGCAAGGGCCCTGGAGGTGGCCAGGGCCAATTTCTCCGCCGCCGCCCTCAGCACGACCGAAGCCAACTTGATTTTAAGCGATTTCCGTGATGTCTTTCGGGATCAGTTGATCAAGGAAGGAAGTATCTCCCTCATCATTTCCAATCCTCCCCTCGGTCGCCGGGTTCGTGTGAAGGATTTGCGGGGACTCTTTGGGGATTTCTATGCCACGGCCTCTCGCGCATTGAAACCCGACGGCTTGCTGATCTTTGCCAATCCGCTCCAAATGGGTCCCAACGATCCCTCCCTCAAACTGGAATACAGCCAAACCGTCGATCTGGGTGGCTTCAACTGCCAACTGGAGATGTATCGCAAGGCGGGATAATCCTAAGTCGAAACTCCTAAGACGAAAGGCGGAACTCCTTGTCTAGTACTTCTTCCAATTCGATCATGGCACCATCCAGACGATCGTGGAGCGGTGTGCGTTCTTCCCCTTTTTGTAGTGTCAGGGCGTGGGCGACACGGTGAGCAAGGCTGCGGTTGAGATTGGATTCGCCAAGCTGATTGATCTGTTCATTGATTTCGGCAACCCGCTTTCGGGCATCGCGGATTTTTTCCATGGCAGCCGCTTCCGTTGCGACGCGGGAGTCCACGGCAAGGAGCTGCTTGCAATTAAAAAGCCGGCAACGCATCGGTCGCTGATCATAGATCGCGCAGGTGCAGGAGGAGTGGGAGTCACTATGCATGGAGCAAGGCTGAAGGAAAAACTCCACGCCCTTATTCCTGCGAAGCTTCATGCCGAGTGAGGCAAGATGGCGTGGGGAATCCCCCTTTTGCAGGTTTACGGAGTGAAAGAGCACTCCGTCGCAGCACATCCCGCAGGCAGCACAGAGACGGGCGGAGTGGGAGGAAGAGTCGGCAGTCGTGACTTCGTTCATATGAGGAAAGCATGGTCGTCCCCAGCCGATATGGGAAGAAATTCGCTATCCTTGGAATCTATGCGATAGTGCGGCACAAGGCGTATGCAAACAGTTCTCACCATTTTGGCGACTGCGGGCATCTCATTCTCATTTTGCGCTATAGGCCTTGCCGACCCACCGACTGTGAAATCAGGAGGGACGGTTTATCTCAAGGATGCAGGCGATTACATCAACAAGGCCCCGATCCTGCCCAAGATCCCAGCAACGCCTTCACCGTCACCAACAGCAACCGCCAGACCAACCGTCACGCCGAGACCAGCCCTGCGAACCGCAGTCGACGAGGATGATGAGGCGAAGCCAGCCAGAGAATATCCACCGGCGATCATCCATAGTTCCTCGATGAATGTGGGTCGGCAGATACCGGTTCCGACCCAGTATGCGGCCCCGCAAGTCGTCGGTTCACAGAATGGAGGGGTGACCGTAGTCCCTGCGACACCAACAGCATTTCAAACGATACAGACCGGTGTCACGACGGGCAAGGATGCTTCCGGTAACACAACAGTGCGGGATACGGAACTCAGCGGGGTGGTGAACTATGGCCAGCCGATTCGTACGGTGGCGCCAGTCTATAATCAGAATGGTCAGCCTGTTGGTACGCAGGTGATCACCGTGTCGCCCAACCCAATCCTGGTGCCTGTGACCCAAACCATCGAGATTCAGCAAAGCACCCGCTAAGGAATCCCTGATTAGAGAAGCAGCCGTTCCACTTCTTCTCGCGAGAGACCATCTATTTCGACGAGCTTCCTGCGCGAAGTATCACCCTGAGCAAGGCGCACGAAGCGTTTCGGAAGGCCAAGTTTCTTGGCAAGAAATCCACAGAGTTCCTGATTGGCTTTTCCCTCCAGCGCGGGGGCATGGATTTTTACCTTTAGGGCCTCGCCAAGCCAGCCTACGACTTCACTCTTGGGGGCATTAGGAATCGCTTTGATCTCGATGCGGCAGCTTTCCACGAGTGGCACAGTTCAGGCCAGTCCCCGAAGCAGCTTGTCGTGCAGACCATCGAAGGCACCGTTGCTCAGGACGACAAGGACATCACCCTGCTCGAGCTGAGGGCGCAGCAGCTCGACGATTTTATCCGCAGAGGTTTCATGAAAAGCCGGATGTCCGGCGGTTCTCAAATCATCCACGAGGCGGTTGGCATCAAGGCGTTCTTCGGGCTTGAGGTCGGCGGCACGATTCACTTCGCCGATGACCACGCCATGGGCGGCGGCGAAGGCGGCGGGAAGGTCGTGCTGGAAGATGGCACGACGGGTGGTGTTGGATCGCGGCTCGAAAAGCGCCCAAAGTCGTGATCCTGAATAACGCTGGGCCAGACCCTCCAGCGTCTGACGGATGGCTGTGGGATGATGGCCGAAGTCGTCGATGATCGTGATCCCGTTGACCACACCGCGCACTTCCTGACGCCGCTTGATCCCTTGGAACTTCAGGAGTGCCTCGCGGATCACGCCCGTGGGGATGCCATAGAAATGAGCGGCACAAACGGCCATGGCCGCGTTGCGGAGATTATGCTCGCCCGACATCGGTAGAGAGAATTTCTCAGCGAAAAGTTCAAAACCACAATTTCCATCCTCTTGCCATGGATGGAGAATTCGGTTGGCAGCATTGTCCGAGAAACCGACTTCGACAATCGGTGCGGGGCAAGACTGGGCCACTTCAATGCAGTTCTGATCATCGCCATTGATGAGCACCATCCCCTCGCTTGGAACAATATTAAGCAGTCGCCTGAAGCTCAGCTTGATTGCATCGAGATCGGGAAAAATATCGGCATGGTCGAACTCTATATTGTTCACCACGAGGAGTTCCGGAAGATAATGCAGGAACTTCGAGCGTTTATCGAAAAAGGCGGTGTCGTATTCATCCCCCTCGATCACGAAATGCCGTGAGGTTGTGGGATCACGCAGGCAGGCACCCTGGCCCAGATTGGCAGGAAGTCCGCCGATCAGATAGGAGGGATTTTTCCCGGCATACTCCAGAATCCACGCCGTCATGGCAGTGGTGGTTGTCTTGCCGTGTGTCCCGCTGATGACAATATTGTGACGGCCTTTCAGAAAATGGGAGCGCAGCACTTCGGGGAGCGAGGCATAATTCAGCTTCCGGTTGAGGACCGCCTCGACCTCTGGATTACCCCGCGAGATCGCATTGCCAACGACGATGAGCGCATCCTCCTTGGGAAGATTTTCGGGACGGAATCCCGAGCAGACAGCGATCCCGCGCGAGGCTAGGAAGTCGCTCATCGGAGGGTAGGCGGCATGATCCGAGCCGGAGACTATCCAGCCCTGATCCTTCATGGCTGATGCCACTGCCCCCATCGCGGTGCCGCAGATTCCCAGAAAATGAACGCGAGCGGCAGGAGATCCGGGAAGTGTCATGAAAATCAGCGGGAAGATGTTGGGGGGTGAAAGCCGGAGATCGGCTTAGTAAACATCCTTTACATAACGCTTGAGCTTCTTCAGCTCGCTGACATAGAGAGCGGCCTCTTTGGGGGATTTGCCACCGGAGATTTCCAGAACCCGGTGAAGGGCTACATCGACATCCTTGGCCATGCGTTTCGCATCACCGCAGACATAAAAATAGGCACCCTCTTCAAGCCAGGCATAAAGTTGATCCGCTTTCTCAATCATCCGGTGCTGCACATAGATTTTCTCTGCCTGATCGCGGGAGAAGGCGAGGGAGAGATGGTTCAGCACGCCTTCGGCCTGATAGGCTTCCAGTTCCTCGCGGTAGAGAAAATCGGTCTCGGCTTTCTGATCGCCGAAGAAGAGCCAGTTCTTACCGGTGGCACCGGTCACTTTTCTCTCCTGGAGGAATGCCCGGAAGGGGGCGATTCCGGTGCCGGGGCCGACCATAATCACAGGCGTGGAAGTGTTTTCGGGTACACGGAAATGCTTTGCCGTATGCACGAATACGGGAACCGTATCGGCCCGGTCTGCAAGGAAAGTGGAGCAGACACCCTCGCGCTTGCGCCCGTTGCTTTCATAACGCACAGCCGCGACGGTCAGATGAACAGCGGCGGGATGGGCCTTCTGAGAGGAAGCGATGGAATAAAGTCGGGGTTGAAGCTTGCGCAGTACCTTGACGAATTCCTCGGCGGTGAATTTGGCGGCGGGATATTCCAGCAGAGCGTCGATCACCTCTCTTCCATAGAGATAATCGTCGAGATCATCCTTCCCGTCAGGCGTAACCATCAAAAGGAACTTGGCGGCAGCAGGCTCTTTCTCCGCAATGGCGGCGAGGAGTTTCTTGTCCATCTCAGTGATGACATAGAATTTCAAGAGGGCTTCCCGTAGCGTCAAGGGATTGCCATTCGTATCAGGAACGATTTCCCCGCCTGTGAGACCGAGAACGCCGAGCAATTCCGAGACAAGAGAAGGATCGTTGGTCGGGAAGACGCCAAGAGAATCCCCCACTTCATAGGTGACTCCTGAGCCCGTAAGATCGATCTCGAAATGGCGTGTATCCTTGGCTGAGCCGGAGCCGGTTAGCTTGCGGTTGACGGCCAGCTTGGCAGGAAAGGGATTCTTGCGGGTATAAAGTGCAGTAGGATCAGCAGACATGGGTAGGGATTTAAAAGAAGCTCGGCGATTGGTGCAAGAAATCGTGCAGCAAACTTTAAGCTAAGGTGCAATATCAGGAGATGCTTGCCAACTCCTCCAGCAAGATACGGTTCATCCTGATCCCGCCGAGGAAGTTTTCCACCACCATATTCTCATCTGGAGAGTGAATCCGTGAATCGGGATTGGCTAGGCCAAGGAGATAGGAATCAACGCCTAGGATTTCCTTGATCGACGCTAGGATCGGAATACTTCCTCCATCCCGCAGCAGCAACGGCTCTGCTCCGAAGGCTCCTTCGAGTGCCTTGCGGGCGGCAAGTCCGTCGGGGGAATTGGGGTCGGATTGATACGCTGAACCCGAGTGTCCTGTAATAATCTCCAGCAAGACACCGGGAGGAGTCTGACTGCGGAGATATTCCTCGGCGGCATTCAGAATCACGGCAGGATCTTGATCGGCTACGAGTCGGAAGGTGAGTTTGGCAAAGGCATGGCTAGGCAGGACGGTTTTTGTCCCAGCACCCTGATAACCGCCTCCGATACCATTGACTTCGGCAGTGGGCCGCGCCCCAATCCTCTCTATCGTGGTAAATCCTTTTTCCCCCACCAGTTCGGTAACTCCGGCCAGATGTTTGATGGCTTCATCGCCACCCGAAACAGCTTCAAGATTGGCAGCAGCATCGCGCTCCCAACCTGCGAGCGTTCGCACCGCATCGTAGAATCCGGGAATGCGCACATGCCCCTCATCGTCGTGAAGGGAGGCAATCAGCCGGGCAACGACGGTAGCGGGATTGGCCAGGGCTCCACCGAAGAGGCCGCTATGCAAGTCCCGGGCTGGGCCGCGGACGATCACCTCCAACGCGGCGATACCGCGCAGGGCGTAGGTGAGGGCTGGGCGATTTCCCGGCGCCATGGCCGTGTCGGAGATCGCAACAAGATCGCACGTAAGATCCGAGCGATGCTCGGTCAGAAATTCTGCAAGGTTCGGACTCCCGATCTCTTCTTCTCCCTCGATCAGGAAAATGACATTAACCGGCAGAGACCCTTTTTCCCTCAGTGTCTCAGCCACGCCAAGAATATGCGCAAGGATCTGCCCTTTGTTATCCGCCGCTCCGCGGGCATAGATTCTCCCATCCTCAATACGGGGTTCAAAGGGAGGAGTCGCCCACCCTTCCAGCGGCTCGGGGGGCTGCACATCATAATGGCCATAGATCAACACGGTTCGCTTGGCCGGGTCATGTGGGGAACCCGCCACGACGACCGGAGAACCGGGTGTTGGATAAACGGTTGCCGCAAGCCCAATCTCAGAGAGCAAGGCGTGCAACCATTCGGCGCAGGCTTCAAGATCAGGAGCGTGCTCGGGTTGAGTGGAGATGCTGGGAAAGCGAAGGAACTCAGTTAGGAGAGCAAGAGGGGTCTTCATTGATGAGAACGACTGTTAGCGGTTAGAGGACGGGCTTTTTGGTGGTGGGTTCAGCAGAGAAAACTTTCCAGCCAGTAAGGTGATGAGCAAAGCCGCAGAGATCAGCGGTTTGAACCAGATGCGGGTGAGCTTGTAGATAAAACCGTAATTTTCGACCGCGAGCAGGAGCGTAAAAAGGGCGAGCAGCCTGCCGCGCCTCTGATCCCCCGTGACAAGATCCCGAGCCGAGAGGAGAGCCGTAAATCCGCCGAGCATTACGAAGGAATTTTCCTCGGTGCGGGGATTGAAGAGCATCAGAAAAAGTGCGGCAAGGAGCATCACGGAGAAAGCCGCCAGCACACGATCCTCACTGAAACGGCGCATTGCAAAGAGCGCGGCAATCAGCGTGAGTCCGGCGGCGAGCGCACGCAGACCCAAGATCACCATTGGAGGAGGATGGATTCCCCAGTGCCAGAGCATGCCGAAGAAATCGCTGAAGTTGTCTTTAATCAGAGGCTGTCCGGCGAGCGCGAATTTTTGCAGGAAATGATGATACTCACCCGTGACATAAGCGGGGTTTGGATGGAGATAGGCAGCTGCGAGCGCAAGAACAAGTCCGGCAATCAGGCGGAGACGGAGAGGAGCGAAGCAGGCGGCGGCTAGCAATGCTGGTGCCAGGGCGATTGGTTTGAGCAGGATGGCGATCACCAGCCAGAGAGCGGTGAGATTGAAGCGTGGGGCGGCGAGGTCAGCAACCGTGAGCAGCATCAGTCCGGCAAGGGGCAGATTTACCTGTCCATTGCTCGCACTCGACAATGCCGATGGGATGACCAGAAGCGTGGCGGCAAGAAAGATGCGTTCTCGCTCGCGTGCATTCAGGAGGCTTGCGACGCGCCATAGTCCCGAAGCCAGCAAGGCAAGCCCCGTCCAGCGCCAGAGGGGTTCTCCAAGCCGTTTGGGCAAAACCTGATAGGGAGTGTAGATGATCGCCTCCTGTGGCAGGTAGAGATATCCGACCTGACTCATGTCATAGAGACTTTCACTGCCAGCCCACCATTTCTCGGAAGCGTGGCGATACTCGGGGGTCACGGTGTGCTTGTCCGGGCGCACCGCCACAACAATACCGACAATCACCGCAAAGAGCAGCCATGCTCCCACGGCTGCCTTCAATGCCCCGCGAGGATCAAGGGTTCGCAGGGTGCTGATGATCTCCAAGCGTGGCGCAGGCTAGGATTTGAGATCGACACCATGATCGCCGATCTTGCCGAGATTAAGTCCCGAAAACGCAGGGATGCTTGCCGCCATCTGCTTGAAAAGATCCTCAATCGAGGAGGCGCTTTCCGTTCCGAGGGACTTGAGAAGATTGCCAAGGATTTCCCAATCAGCACGGGCTTCCCCGGGAGATTTGAGAGCGCGGTTGAGGCGTTGCAGGCGACCATTGACATTGATCATGGAACCGCGTTTCTCAGCAGCAGCACTGCCCGGGAGGATGACACTGGCAAATTTGGTAGCGCCATTAGGCAGCATGTCGATCACGACAAAGGAGGTGAGTTTTTCAAGATCAGCCTCGGTGAGTCCTGCGTGGAGGGGGTTTTCCCCGATGCAGATCAGTGAGGTGATGCGCCCGGAAGCTATACCGGCAGCGATCTCGGCAAGCTTAGAACCCGGTGTGGTTGAAGCAACCCCGAGAAGCTGGGCGCCACGGGTATTGGGATTCCCATCACAGGAAACAAGGAAACCATCCCCCTCCTGAGGACGCGGACGGATGTCAAGAAGCTCGGTGCCAAGGATCTGGGCAAGTTTCTTGGTCAGGAAGAGTTCTTCATTGGTCTGACGGCCGGAGGCGATGATCGCAGTCGCTGCACCTGCATGAGTCTTGAGGGCCTCGGCGGTGGCGGCTATCGCTTCTTTCCAACGAAGGGATGCCCCTTTCACCACGGGAGCCTTCAAGCGATCCTCACGGTGAATGTAGGTATAGTTCAGACGATGCGAATCGGGCATCCAGTAGCTGTTCACCGCTTGGTTCTCACGCGGATTGATCCGGTGGATTTTATTTTCCCGGCTGCTGATGATGATGTTGGTGCCAGTACCGCAGCTCGTATCAATGGTCTTTGTTTCCTTGAGGAACCAGACGCGCATCTTGAAGCGGAAGTCCTTGGAAGTCAGTGCGCCGACAGGGCAGATGTCAACGGTATTGAGCGAATAGTTGCTGTCGAGTCGCTTGCCCGGATGGACAGTCAGGGTGGTGTGGCTCCCGCGATCGACAAACCCAAGGACATCATCCTTGGCCACTTCCTTCATGAAGCGGATGCAGCGGGAACAGAGAATGCAACGCTCGTCATCAAGCACGATGTGCCTGCCGATATCGACCTGCTTCGGCTTCTTGACCTTGTTATCCTCGAATCGGGAGGAATCATGGCCATATTCCACCGAGAATTCCTGCAAACGGCATTCGCCAGCCTTGTCGCAGATAGGGCAATCAAGCGGATGATTGATGAGGAGGAATTCCATGACCCCTTTGCGGCATTCCTCCACGAGAGGCGACTTGGTGCGAACACCCATCCCCTCGGAAATATCAATGGCACAGGAAATCGCAGGGCGGGGACTCCATGCGATGACAGGTCGACCGTCAGGCCCGATTTCCGGTGTGCGATCAGGACCCATCTTCGGCGTACCCATTTCGATCAGACACATGCGGCAGTTGCCCGGAGAGCTAAGGGCAGGATGGTAGCAGTAGTGCGGGACAAAACTGCCGCTCTGCATGCAGGCTTCGATCAGACGTGTTCCCTTCGGAAATTGTTTCCACTCCCCGTCGATCTGAATATTGATCATCGGGATGGCCGTTTCAGTCTTTGGTTCGGCGGTAGTGGCGGAAGCGCTCATCAGTGGATTATAAAAGTTGGTTTCCCTGTGTTGGAAAAGAAAAAGCATTTATGAACACAGAGCTATCAAGGAGCAAGACAGAAGGCGCCTGAAAAGCCCTTGAATCAAAAAAACGCGTTCCGATGGCTTGCCTCCTTGGAAGGCAGAGTGGTCGATCGCGCACGCTTGGAAAGCGCGTTTACCTTTATCGGTAACGAGGGTTCGATCACCATGCTACGAAGTGGCAACCCTTTTTAGCAAAGCCATGATGCAGCACCTCTGCGAATGAAGAGGAAATCCCTCCCCTTGATAAAAATTCAGTGATTCGTTTCTCGTTCCTTGCAGAAACCGAGGAACCCCTCTACGCTTCATCACCCAAGCAAGTTCCAGGATGGGTGGCAGAGTGGTCGATCGCGCACGCTTGGAAAGCGTGTTTACCTTTATCGGTAACGAGGGTTCGAATCCCTCCCCATCCGCGGTTTTTTAAGGAGCCGTTTTCGGCTGCACATTAAAGCCCTCGTTGATCGTCGAAAACATCTGGTAGAATCCGGAGAGGACTACCAGTTCGATAAAGCCCTCCTTTCCATAAGCCGCGATTGCGGCAGTCTGGATCGTCTCGGGAATGTTTTTCCAGAAGAGTGTCTCGGCCAAGATCTGAGCGGCCAGCTTGTAGGGAGCCGGGAAGGAACCCTCCAGCACCCCCTGGGTGTGCAGGGTTTCGATCACTTGCTCGGGAACTCCAGCCGCCCGCGCATGCTCGACATGGTCGGCCCATTCGAAGGCTGCGCCAGTCTGGCGTGCCACGGAGAGAACCACGAACTGATAGACATTCCGCGGAAGGTGTCCCTCGAACTTAAGATAAAACCCGAGTTCCTCGATCCGCTTGCAGAGTTGAGGATGATTCATCAGCGCGGCATACGGCCCGCCAAAGGGAGCCCCCTGTCCCTTGCGCCTAGCCACCATGCTCTCGTAGAGCGTACGGTCGGAGTCGTTGAGCTGATCGGGATTGAAGGGCAGGCTGGCCATGCGAGGAAAGCGTTACTCGTGATAGGACCATGCGGCACAGGCGGTTGAAAAATCGGCCACAGGAGTCTGGCAATGCTTGTCGGCTTTCACATCGATGACCGTGGGGCCTGCATTTTCGAGGGCGCGGGTGAAAGCTCCCGCCAGCTCTTCGGGATGGCGCACAGTCTCTCCACGGCAACCAAGGCTTACGCCAAATGCTGCCCAGTCGATGTTGGGCAGAGTTGTCAGTTCGTCGGGCACAGGGCCTTCCAGGTGCGCCCGCAGCCAGACATTGCCGAGGGCCGCATTGTTGATGACCACGAATAGGATAGGGAGCTGGTAGCGGGCGGCGGTGGCCACCTCGATGCCGTGCATGTGCATGCAGCCGTCTCCGGTAATGACAGCCACCCTGCGCCGGGGTACGGCACACTGCACGCCGACTGCCGCCGGAACGGCCCAGCCCATCGGGCCGAGATTGGTAGCCGAGATGTAGGTGCGCGGCTCATAGCTGGTCCAGTAATGCCCGGCAAAGGCGCGGTGCGCTCCCGAATCGACCAGGAGGATGCCATCGCGGGGGAAGACGCTTCGGAGATCGGTGATAATGCGGGCTGGATGAATCGGCTCCGCGTCGCTCTGCGCATGTTCCGGGTCCTGCAGCCGCGGTGTGGAGAGAATGCCTGCGAGCCACTGCCTGCGGGCGAACCGGGTTGATTCCAGAGAGGGAGCCAGGCGGGAAGACTGATCCATGAGCCACCCCACATAGGCGGCGCAGTCCGAGACAATCCCGAAGCCGGAAGTGTGCTCCCCGATGACTGTTGCGGAGAGATTCACTATGAGGGTATTGGCGGGTTTGATCTCCAGCGACCAGTGCATGGTATCGCGCTCATTGAGACCCGAACCCAGAATGATCAGCAGATCCGGCGCCTGATCGGTCAGCGCCATCCTGGAATGATGCGTCCCGGCATAGCCGAATACACCGAGCGACAGAGGGTGATCCTCCGGGAAGAGCCCCTTCGCCCGCAAGGTTGTGGCCACTGGGAGATCCCACGCTTCTGCAAAGCTCCGCAGGAGAGCGGCCCCCTCGGCGTGTTCCATCCCCGCTCCGACTAAGAGGACGATCCTGACGGGAGGAATTCCCGTTGCCGCGCCGGTCAGGTGAGGAAGGGAAGCCTCCGCCTCTGCAAGGGAAAGGAGTGAAGAATGGACGATGGAGGGGTCGATCTTGCGGTGCTTCGTATCAAGTTCTCCGACCTGCGCGTCGCGGGGCAGGGAGAGATGAACGGGCCGCTGTGGCTGCTGCTTCATCTCCAGCAACGCATGGCGAAAGAGATGGCCCAGATTCCGGGGATTATCCACCGAGCTGGAATAGCGGGTCAGAGGCTTCATTACCTCCACATCATCCAGGGTCTGGTTGCTGGCATCCTGGAAGAGCCCCATCCCCTCCGTGTCCGTGGAGACCTCGCCGCTTAGAAGCAGTACGGGAGAACCATCCGTGGCGGCCGCCGCGATGGGCGTGACCGTATTGCCGAGGCCGGGACCGCCGATGCAGAGCGCCGCGCCGAATTTGCCGCTCGCCCGTGCATAGCCATCGGCCATGTAGGCCGCCCCTCCCTCTTGGGCTGCCACAATGGGCCGAACGAAGGATTGCCTCCCCAGCGCCGGAAGGAACGGATCGACCAGTCCGCCCGGAACCATAAAGAGATGGTCAATATCCTCCGTGGCCAACGCATCAAGAATATAATCCGTGCCGAGCATTGCTGACTCTATAGGGGGACTTATGAAAGAGGTCAATGATACCGCAGGGCATTGTCAAAGAAGCAGAAGATGCGACATTGCATCCACTCTAGAAAAACGAGTGGTACTCTCAGGTGCCGACGCTTTTTACTCGGTGAGTATTCGTTGATCGTGGATGAGGAAAACAGATGTGCTGCCATTTTAGGATCAGTACTCTAGGATGTCTTCACGATGAACGCCTTCGCCGATTTTAACCTCCTGCCCACCCTTCAAAAGACCCTGCTTGAAAAGGAGCTGACGCAGCCAACCGAGATTCAGGTGAAGGTGATTCCCCTGCTCCTGGAGATGAGGTCACTGGTCGGTGTCGCGGAGACCGGGAGCGGCAAAACACTGGCCTTTGCCCTGCCTGTCCTGCATCTGATCAAGAAACTGGAACTGGCAGGAGATCCGATCACCAAGCCCGGAAAGCCACGAGCAGTTGTTGTCGTGCCGACGCGGGAGCTTGGAGAACAGGTGACAAAAGCTTTCAAGCCCTTCACCCACACGACGCGTCTGCGTGTGCGTTCGGTGCTGGGGGGCACTTCGTTTGAAATGGCACGACGCGGTGTGCAAGGATGTTTTGAAGTCCTTGTCGCCACACCCGGCCGTCTTGTGAAGCTGCTCGAGATGAAGCTCGTGAACCTCGGTGATGTCCGCATCCTGGTTTTTGACGAGGCCGATCAGATGCTTGATCATGGATTTCTGCCAGATGCCCAGAGGATCGTCAAATCCTGCCCAGCCGACCGCCAGCTGGCCCTTTTCTCGGCGACTGTCTCCCCTGCCGTGGAGCAGCTGATTGAGGAGCTATTTAGTCAATCTGAGATCATCCGCAGTGAGGGGAGCCATCGCGTGGTGGCGACACTGACGACCACTCGGCAGACCGTCGTCGATGGCAAGCGCTTTCCCCTGCTGGAGCGATTGCTCGGCAAGAAAGTGGAAGGAGGGACCATCCTCTTCGTCAACACCCGCGAGCAGTGTGACAAGCTCGCCGAGGAGCTGGACGATGCCGGCTGGCCCTGTGTGATCTATCGTGGAGAGATGGACAAGGTGGAGCGAAGGCAGAACCTTAAGGCCTTCCGTGAGGGAGAGATCAGCCTCCTCGTCTCGACCGATCTGGCCTCGCGTGGCCTCGATGTGGAGCATGTGGGCCGGGTGATCAACTACCATATGCCCAAGCAGATGGAGAACTACCTGCACCGTGTCGGGAGAACGGCTCGTGCCGGAAGGCCGGGACTGGTGGTGAATTTCATCACCGAGCGGGATGAGGAGTTTGCGCTGAAAATCGAGAAAGTGCAGTCTGCGCCCAAGAGGAAGTTGTAGCAGAAACGAAAACTTCATGAGCGCGTTCGACGAGGTTCTGAATTCTTCACTGCATGAACTCGACGCCCGCGGATTGCGCCGCAGGCTACGCGTTATCGAGCAAATCAACGGGACGCGGATCACGATAGATGGCCGTGAGTTTCAGAACTTCTCCTCCAATGACTACCTCGGACTTGCTTCTCATCCTGCGCTGGCCGAGGCCATGGCTGAAGCAGGCGGGCGCTACGGGGTCGGTTCGACAGCCTCTCGTCTGATCTGCGGGACAACGGCGGAACATGCAAATCTCGAAGAGGAGCTTGCTGAAGCAAAGGGTACCGAGGCTTCACTGGTTTTCTCCACGGGGGTAGCTGCCGCAACGGGAGCGATCCCCGCACTAGTCGGCAAAGAGGATGTTATTATCTTGGACAAACTGGCCCATGCCTGCCTCATTGAGGGAGCGCGCTCCAGTGATGCTACGATCAGAGTTTTTCCTCATAACGATCTCGCCAAATTGGAGTCTCATTTGCAATGGGCTCAGGAAAAAAATCAGGGCCACAAAGGGGCTCGGGTCATGATCATCACAGAATCGGTTTTCAGCATGGATGGGGATCTGGCTCCTCTACGAGAAATCATTGAGCTAAAAGAACGCTATGGCGCAATCCTCTTTCTGGATGAGGCCCATGCCGTAGGTGTTCGTGGTTATGGAGCACAGGGATTGGCAGGAGAGTTGGGTCTTAGCGATCGTGTGGAAATTCAGATGGGAACACTCGGCAAGGCGCTCGGAGTCTCTGGCGGTTACATAGCGGGTTCACGAACGCTCATCGACTTCCTGATTAACCGCGCACGGAGTTTTATCTTCTCCACGGCCCCCTCCCCCGCAGTGGCCGCCGCCGCCCGTGCCGCCCTGCGGATCGTTCAATCAGAGGAGGGCTCGCGACTCAGGGATAAGCTTCATCAAAATCTCACGCTGCTGGCTGCTGGACTCAACCTCGCCGCTGCACCCGAGAGTTCCATCGTTCCTGTCATTCTCGGCAGTGAAGAACGCGCGCTGGCCGAGGCGGCGCAACTGCTCGAAGCAGGCTTCTTTGTTCCGGCGATCCGCTATCCCACCGTCTCGAGGAATACTTCCCGCTTACGGATCACAGTCAGTGCCGCCCATGAACCCGAGCAGATCAGGGATTTAAGCTCCACGCTCAAAGGTTAAAACAACCGAAGGTGAGAACTACCAGGGAGTGCTGGAGTAAGCAGGCTCATTTCCTAGCCCACCAGCCTTCAGTCTAAACCGCTTCAGCCTATTTACGCTCCCGTCGCAATCGCTAAGGCCTCTTTGGCGAGCTTGGTAATGCCGGCCCAATCGCCTGCCTTGATCAGTGTGCGATCTGCGATCCAGCTTCCACCGACGCCTGCGACACCGGGAGAGGCAAGGAAATCCTTAAGTGTGGCAGCACTCACGCCGCCGAGCGGAATGAACTTGATGCCGAGGTGGCCGTAAGGGCCTGAGAGAGTTTTGAGCATTTTGGTGCCACCGGCGACATCGGCGGGGAAAAATTTCTGGACGGTGCAGCCAAGTTCATAGGCACCTTCGATTTCAGAGGGGGTCATCACGCCGGGGATGAAACCGATGCCCCGTGCATGGGCAGCTTGAACCACGGCGCGATTGAATCCTGGGGCGAGTCCGAAAGCGGCTCCACAATCGGCAGCGAGGGCTACCTGTTCCGGGGTCAGAAGCGTGCCGACGCCGAGATGAACCTTGTTACCGAAAGCGGCATGGATGCGACGGACAGCTTCCGGAGCGGCGGGGGTGCGGAAGGTGACTTCGAGGGCATTGAGTCCACCATCAAGGAGGGCCTGCGTGAGGGGTTCGGCATCCTCGGCGCGGTCGATGGTGATGACGGAGACGATGCGGTTGGCAAGAACGGGAGCAAAATCAAAGAGTGACATTTCTTCATCTTAAAGGGTTGCAGGAGGGTCGCAAGTTTTCCTTGTGCTATCACCGCATAAGGATGTCCATCTTTCTCTGGGGATGCCCGTCGCAAAATGTGAATAACCACTATATCTTGTGGTCTGATAGATTTCTACCACTAGAGCTTGTGTTTTTTTAGAAAACGAGCCATTCTTTTTCAAGTTCCGACATCCCCATTCTACCACGCGATCCATGTATCTTCAATCTCTCGAACTGATCGGTTTCAAGTCCTTCGCACCCAAGACCACGCTCCGTTTTCACCGGGGTGTGACGGCGATTGTCGGCCCGAATGGCTGCGGCAAGTCGAATGTCCTTGATGCCATCCGCTGGGTGCTTGGCGAGCAGTCCGCCAAGGCGCTTCGAGGCGGAGAAATGGCCGATGTCATTTTCAACGGCACCGACACGCGCCAACCGCACAATATGGCCGAGGTTTCGATGACCTTCGCAGAGTGTGAGAAGGAGCTCGGCGTCGAGTGGAACGAGGTCTGCATTACTCGCCGGGTCTTTCGCGACGGCAAGTCCGAGTATCTGATCAATGGCACACCAAGCCGACTGAAAGACATTCATAATCTCTTCATGGATACCGGCATCGGACGGAGCGCCTACTCGATCATGGAGCAGGGGCGCACGGCACAGCTTCTCAACAGCCGTCCGGAGGATCGGCGCGCCATCTTTGAGGAGGCTGCCGGCATTACCAAATACAAGGCACAGAAGAAAGAAGCCCTCCGCAAGCTGGAATACACCGAGTCCAATCTTCTGCGTGTCTCCGACATCATCAAGGAGGTGAAGCGGCAGATCGGATCACTCCAGCGCCAAGCTGGTAAGGCCCGCCGCTATCAGTCGCTCATGGAGGATCTGCGCGTGCTCGACACGCATCTTTCGCATCGCACCTATCTCGATCTGGAACGCTCCATCACCGAGGTTTCGGAGAAAGTCGAGCAATCAGCCGAGGCGCGTTCTCTCTACGAGCGGGAAATCGCCGAGCAGGAACTCGAGGTGGCGGGAGCCCGGGAGCAGGTCGCCACCCTTGATGCGGAGGTCGAGGGGGCAAGGGATCAGCTTCAAACGCTGCGCAACCGGATTTTCTCTGGCGAGAGCCGCATTGAGACCAACAGGGAGCGCTGCGGGGAATTCCGCGAAATGGGCATTCGTGCGAGTGCCGACATCGATTCCATGCACCTGCGCATTCGCGAGCAGGAGAGTCAGATCGAGCAGACTGACGCCCAGCTCACTTCGTTACTCGATGTCCTTCGCGCCGAGGAGGAATGCCTCCAGGCAGGAACGGCGCGGCTTCAGCAGGCACAGCAGGATCGCCAGACCGCGGAGCGCGAGACGGAACTGCTCACCAACCGGCTCCATCAGCTGGAGAACCGCCTCACTGATGTGAGGGGAGAGCTCTCCACGGCAAGCGCACGCCGTGATGCCGAAAGGGCGCGCGCATTGCAGCTGCAGGAGCAGGTTTCCGTGGCCAGCCTCGCCGTGACGACTGCCGCCACGCGTGAGGAGCAGACTGCATCCGCGCAGTCATCCACACGCCAGTCCCTCGATGCCGCGGAACAGGAACTCATCGCCGCACAGCAGGCGCACGACACGGCGCAGCAGGACCGACAAGTTGCCGAAACCGAGTGGAACACCTCCGTCAAGCAGCTCTCCGAGCGCGAGCACCGGCTGGAAATCCTTCTTCAACTGGAACGCGAAGGTGAGGGGCTCGGTGAGGGAGCACAGGCCATCCTGCGCGGTCTGGATCGCCCGGAGTTCTTTCATGCTGGCATCATCGGCACACTTGCCTCGCTGATCGAAGTGCCACCGGCTGAGATTCCCGCCGTCGAGGCCGCCCTTGGTGCCGCAAGTCGTGCGATCGTTTTTTCCGATGCCGACATGGCTGAGGCCGCGCTTCAGACACTCCGTGAGGCTACGCAAGGCCGCGCATCCGTGATGGCAAGCGATCTACTGCCAATGGTTGCGCAGCAGACCGCATCCCTCCCCGATGGAGCACTCTGTTGGGCCGTCGATGTGGTGCGGGCAGCAGGGAATGCCCACGGCCTGATTGCCCGATTGCTGGAGGGAGTGGCCATTGTTCCCGATCTCGCCACCGCATTCCGCCTCAAGAAGCAATATCCCTCCCTCTCCTTTGCCGCGCGCACAGGGGAGTTCGTTGGTCGTGATGGAGTGGCCCATGGCGGAGCTACCGGCGAGCCTTCGCATTCCGCGCTGCTCCGTCGTTCTCAGATCGCCTCGCTGGAACGGGAGGTGGAAATCCTGAGAGAAAACACAAACCGCCTCTCCCTGATCCGCGAGGGATCGATGGGGGCGTTTGAATCTGCCGTGATAAGGCTTCGCGAGGCCCGCGAGCATCTGGGCAACACTCAGGGATTGCTTGCCGCCGCGCAGGCCGATCACTTGCTCGCCACCCGAGAGCTGGAGAATGTCCGCCATCGCCACGAGTCACTCGACAGCGAGATCGCCTCGTTGCAGGATCATATTCAACTGTTGGAAGAACAGATTTTGCAGCTCCAGCAGCAGATGGAGTCGGCATCCGCCGAACTTTCGGCAGCCCGTGAGGAACGCACCGCCGCATCTTCCCGCATCGCGCTCCTGCGCGATGCCGAGATCGAGGCTGCCAGTGAACTTGCCGAAGCCCGTCTGCGTGTGGCTACTGAACGCCAGCGACAGGACGCATTGAGCCGGCAACGCGCACCTCTTGAGGCCCGTATCCGTGAACTTGCAGAGGCCATCACGGCCCGTGAGCGCGATGTCATTATTCACGAAGAGAGGATCAACTCCCTGGAAGCTGAATCGGTAACTCTTGCCGAGAGCGTTGAGGGATGGAAGCAGGAGAGCGCGGAGGCAGAGACCCGCGTCCTCGAACTCGGCGTGCAACGCGCGGAACTTCAGGCCGGTGTCGAGGCACTTGAGATCGCCCTGCGCGGTGCACGAAAGAACCTCTCCGAACTGCAGGATAACCGCTCCAAAAACGAAGTCCGTCTTGCCGAGCTGCGCTTGCGCAGCGAATCGATCCGCGACCATGTCTCCCGACGGTATCAGGTGGATCTGGCCGGATTCCAACCGGATCGGTATGGATTGCTCAAAGCTGTGGCCGCCCAGAAGGAAAAGGAGCGCCGGGCAGCCATTGCTGAAGCAGTGGAAGGTTCCGAGGAGCCTTCCGCCGAGAGTCCGGAGGTCTCCGCAGGCCCCATCCCCGCTGAAATCCCCTGGGATCGGATCGAACTGGTGGTGGCGGAAATCACCGAGCGCATCGATTCCATGGGACCGGTGAATCTCGACGCCATTCAGGAATATGACGAACTGGAAGAAAGGTATAATTTCCTCGAACAGCAGAACACGGATCTCATCAACGGCAAAGCTGAGCTGATGGAGGCCATCTCCCGCATCAACAAGACGACAAAGGAGCTTTTCTCCGAGACCTTTGAGAAGATTCGGCTGAATTTTCAGGAAATGTTTGCCCAGCTCTTCGGCGGCGGCAAGGCGAACTTGCTGCTGATGGACGAGAGCGATCCGCTGGAAAGCGGTATCGAAATCATTGCCCAGCCTCCCGGCAAGAAACTCCAGAGCATCTCGCTCCTCTCCGGTGGCGAGCGCACGATGACCGCGGTAGCACTCCTCTTTGCCATCTACATGGTGAAACCCTCACCCTTCTGCGTGCTCGATGAAATGGACGCGCCGCTGGATGAATCCAATATCGGCCGCTTCATCAAGCTGCTCGACCGCTTCATCGGCCAGAGCCAGTTCATGGTCATCACGCACAACAAGCGCACCATGTCCCGCGCCGATTCACTCTATGGCGTGACGATGGAAGAACGAGGCGTCACCAAGCTCATCAGTGTCAAATTCACAGGCCGTGACGAGCAACTCCCGCCCGGAGCCGCGAATGACACCACGCTGAGCGACGAGAGAGTGGAAGAGGTCGCAGAAGCACCCGTTGCCTGATCCGTGGCGGATGATTGCAACCATTCAACCGCTTGGGCAGGGTAGATGCCCATCATGTTACGCAGCAGATTACGATTCTGGATTCTGGCAGGGCTGGCAGCAGCCCTGATCCTTGGCAGCTGGATATTCTTCCTGCATTACTGGAAGGATGTCTATTGGAGCGATGAGCGCTACAGTCTGGTTGCCCTTGATTCGCCCGCCCAAATGAATCTCTCATTTTATGACGAGGGCTATTATTCCGAACTCGTCGGTCCCACGGTGTACGCCATCGGGGCAAATGAGCAATATCTAGTGCTCAAACAACACCCGTTGAATCTGGCCCCAAGTTCAACTAATGGAGGCCTCACAAATTTTTATATCATCATCCGCACGCCAAGTGCTGACTTTGAGGATCGACAGAAAGGAGTACG
>CAIJRY010000082.1 GCA_903823215.1 uncultured Spartobacteria bacterium | reverse complement strand
CTCTTACCTCAACTTCGGAGTTCGGGCTTAATGATTGCTGTAATTCAAGCTCCGAAAACGGAGCAATGCAGGCATCTACAAAAAATATTGCAGGGAGAGAGGTGCAACGAAGGCGTCTTCTCCGTAATATGTCGCAGAATGAACTGGCAACTGCTTGTCAACTGGCCGGCTGGGATGTCAGCAGAGGGACGCTTGCAAAAATTGAGGCAGGACTCCGCTGTGTAAGTGATGTCGAGGTGGTTCTGTTAGCCAAGGTAATCGGCTGCAATCCAGGAGAACTTCTGAAAAGAGGCTTTCACGAATGCCTAAAGATGTGCTAGAGGGGTCATGGTCAAAGATCCCTTCTGAACTATCAGCCTACAGCCTAAACCGCTAACGGACTCGCTCGTCAGGAGCGAAGTTCCTTGACCAGTGTCAGGACATTCTTCCCGTCCCTGTATTCATAATGTTGGGAGATGGTGAGTTTTTTGACAAAATGGATGCCGAGGCCCCCTATGGGTCTGTCTTCAATGCCCATGTCCGTATCGACTTCCGGCAGGAGGAGTGGATTGAACGGCTCACCACCGTCAGAAACCTTTATTTCAAGGAGTGAGCTTTTGAGGATGAGTTCGATCGTGCAGGCATCGGCATCGGCAGGCATTCCTCCATACTTGAGAATATTGGTGACGATCTCCTCAAGGATCACATCGATGTTGATGAGGTCTTCCTTGGAGATTCCGTGATGGGAGGCAAACTCTTCCGTGAATCGAAGCAATTCCCCCCATTCGTCCATGCTGTTGTGCAGGACAAGAAACTCCCGCGATACGGGGGTCGCCTCCACAAAATGGAACTCCATCAGCGAGAAATCATCCTCGAAAATATCGGTTTCCTGCTCTTCGCGCACGGCTGTCACAACGCCGTCGAGTCCCGTTTCGGCGTCGTTTTTCTTGAGGAGTTCGATGAAATCATCATACCCCATCATTGCCTGATTCCGGCGCTCGATTTCATAGACCCCGTCGCTGAAGACATACAGTCGGGAACCCGGGGGGATCGTGATGCGCTCGGAGTGGTATCTGAGAGATTCGATCGCCCCGATGACCGTTCCCCGCGAGGAGAGTGAGAGGGAATTATGATCCGGAGTGATCAGAATCGCTGGGGGATGGCCACCCGAGCAATAATCCAACGCAAGGGTTCTGGCATTATAGACACCATACCAAAGCGAAAAATACATATCGTTATGGCGCTCCATCAGGAATGTCGCATTCAGGCGGCCAAGCACGGAGGAGGGATTTCGTGCCTCAGAGGCTGGAAGGGTGCCGGACCGAAGGAAGTTCAGGACGCTGACCGAGAGAAGGGCCGCACCGACGCCGTGACCGCAGACATCGAGGAGATAGATGGCGAGATGATCCTTGTCGATCCAGTGATATCCGAAGGAATCGCCGCCAAGTTGTGAGGAGGGTATGTAACGCCAGTCGCTCTTGACAGGCGTGGAGAGTTTTCCGGGGAGTAATGAGGTGACATACTCGGCGGCCTCGGAAAGTTCGGCCGCGAGCTGCTGCTGGCTTTTGACGAGGGCCAGAAAGGTTCTGCGTTCCAACTCGCGGAGTTGCTTGCGCTGGATGGATGAGGCGACACGGGCCCTGACAATGGTGGGGTTGTAGGGTTTGGCGAGGAAGTCCTCTGCACCCTCGTGGATCGATCCAGCGATGTGATCGAGTTCGTGCCGCTGGGCCGTCATGATGACGGGGGTGTCCCGCAGAATCTCGGAATTTTTAATAATTTCAAGAACATCACGCCCATTCATCTCGGGCATCACGACATCGAGCAGCACCATCTGGCAGGGATTTTCTGACAGATGGTGCAGCGCCTCTTTGCCACCGGAAAATTCTACACATTCGTAGCCGTCGCGTCTGAGTTGCTGGACAAGGGGGGTGCTGAAAGAGGGTTCATCGTCGACCACCACGATTGATCCGGCTGCATGATCGGGTGTGAAGTGTGTTTGGAGCGGAGGCTCCTGCTCCGCTTCCTCTTCATTGTGGCCATCAGGAACCCACAGAGGCTGGACGACATCGAGAAGCTGGATCCGTTCCTCGGTGAGATGTTCTTCAAACAGCTGTCCCAGATGGGAGGCCTCGGCGCGAATCGACTCCATCGAAGTGCTGATGCCGGTTGTGTCGGGTTTGCATGTCTCAGTCTGGGCGATGATTTTTGCCACGCAGTCCTGCAACTCCTCGCGCAGGAGCGCGATGGATTTGCTCTGACTCACCATGTCGTTGCCGGGATTCATGACGGGATCGCTCCTTCATAGTCAAACAGAAATTCGACAAGAGAGAAGTCATCGGGGAAAAAATCGCTCCCCTGCTGCCGTTTCACTTCCGCTACCACGGCATCGATTCGGGAGTTGCAACCCGGGCTGCTGAGTAGCTCCACGAAATCGTCGTAACTCATCATGGGTGCACCGGGACGATCAATTTCATAGACACCATCGCTAAAAAGATACACTCGGGAACCTTTGGGAACATCGATTTCAGCCGTCTCATAGCATGCACCGGGGAATGCCCCGACGATGATCCCTTCGGCACTGAGTCTGGACGACTCTCCATTCCGCTTCACAAGCACAGCCGGTGGATGTCCTCCGCAGGCAAAGCGGAGCCGACGGGAAGAGTGTGTATAGATCCCATACCACGCAGTGAAATACATGTCGTTGTGCTGTTCCATCGGGAAGGTTTCGTTCAGGCTTGAGAGAACGGAAGATGGATTGAGGAAATCAGTGTCCGTGAGCGAGGTGGTACGAAGGAGGTTGACGACACTGACCGAGAGCAAGGCGGCACCCACACCATGACCGCAGACATCGAGGAGGTAGATGGCCAGATGATCGTCATCGAGCCAGTGATAACCGAAGGAATCGCCTCCGAGCTGCGAGGAGGCTTCAAAAACCCAGTCACTTGACACCCGCCCCTGCAACTTCTCCGGAAGCACGGCCCTTGCATAGGCTGCTGCTTCGGCAAGCTCTGCGGCCATGGCGGCATTCGTCTTTTTCACGACCTCGACGGCTCGTGCCAGGTCGGCAGTGCGTAGATTGACAGTGGCTTCCAGGTTGGAATTCCATAGGGAAAGGCGTTCTTCCCTGAGGCGTATCTCCCCCACCATTGCTGAGAAGCTCTTGGCAAAGCGTCCCACTTCATCCAGCCGCTTACCGATTCTTTCGAGAACCACGGCATTTTTCCCGTAGGAGCCTTTTTCAAAATCCGAGGTGACGGACTGAAGTTCCCTGATTGGCCCGGAGACCTTGCGTGCGACGGCAAACACGACGCAGAGCAGCAGAACAAGGCCGATACCGCCGATGAGGGCCGATTCGATGGCGAGATTGCGTGCCGGAGCCACGATGAGACTGTAGGGGACCTCAAGAATGAGTTTCCAGCCCGTTCGTTTCCCTTTGGCCCAGTATAGCACTTTGTCCCCATTATCATTGAATCGGATTGATCCTGAATCCTTGGAAAGAATCTCCATCATGACCGGCAGAACGACCTGCTTGCCTATCTCAAGACCGGGACGCGCTTTTTCGCCGGTCTGCGGTGCGGCGATCAAGGTGCCGGTTTCAGTGATCAGGTAGGCGGACTCATGAAGTTCCTTGGGAATGCTGTGAAGATGTTTGAAGAGGAAGGCTGTGATGCCCCCGCCGTTCAGAGTGTCCCCCGAAAATTCCCTGATGCGCATCTTGGAGACGAGCTTCTGGATTTCATTGAGTGCAAGGTCGGCTCCAGCCACACCGACGAATGCACCGTCCCTCTGGTAAACCCCTCTCGTGATGCTGATCATTTCAATTTCCGAACCACCCTCCGCAAAATAAGGCTGGGTGACATAGGTTCGTTTGTTTTTTGCCCCGCCATACCAGTCATGGGAAGGTTCGTGAAAATCGTAATTCAGTCGTGCGGCGTGGGGCCAACTCTTGCGGTTTACCCAGAGGAATTTGTCCCCCTGCCGCCAATCCTGATTATCCAGAATCATGTAGAGGCCGTAAACCGAAGGGATGCGGCAGTTTTCAAGCAGGGATGCGAGCCATGGCACGGTTACTCCACCCGTCTTTTCATTGGCAATCTGACTTGATCCGATCGCCATCGGGATCACTGCAACCCGTTCGATCAGATCCTCCATGGTGTGAATCTGGTCATGAACGGCCTCCTGAGCTTCGCTGGAAGTCTGCTGAAGGAGAAGTTCCCGACTGCTGAAGTAGTTGGCCAGCGCAAGCGCAATAAGGATCGAGCAGGCACCCGTGCCAATTGTCAGGGCAAAGCGCTGGCCTATGGAGCGGGGAGTCAGAAGTCTCGTAATAGGCAACATATTCATTTATTGAGCGATTCCCTTGACGAAATGTCCAGAGAATCGCTTGATGGAGTCACTTTCCATGAATATCCATTTTGAAAAAGCAGGGACTTTGCTCGTCGTCATTCTTCAAGGGCGTCTCGATGCCACCCATCATCAGGACATCAGGGATGTGGTCGGCAAGAGGATCGAGACAGAGAATGCCAAGGGGGTCGTCTTTGATCTCAGCGGGCTAGAATACATCAGCAGCGCCGGGTTTCGTGAGTTTTTTCTGCTTGGCCGCCATCTCCAACGCCTCGGTGGCGGGTTGGCTGTCTGCGCCCTTCAGCCTTCGGTGCAGCAGATATTTGACATTGCCCAGTTCCAGACGGCTTATCCGGTCTGCGCCACTCGCGACGAGGCTCTCGTGGCCATAGGCTCTTCAGTGGCTTAGGGAGTCGCTGATTCAATGGAGCAGCTGATGGTTTGGGAATTTATTCAGCGATTCTTGCAGCGATTGGCGGTGCGGGGATAAGCTCCCGGATATGTCTGCCATCAAGCCGCTTGTCATTGCTGGTCGCGAGTTCTCTTCAAGACTCTTTCTTGGGACCGGAAAGTTTTCTTCGGGGGAGGTCATGAGTCAGACCTTGGAAGCCAGTGGCGCACAGATCGTGACGGTGGCCCTGCGCCGCGCTGATCTCAGCGGAAAAAATGATCCGTTCGCGAACATTCTCGAATTCATCGATTCAAGTCGCTACCTGCTGCTTCCCAACACCAGCGGTGCCAATACCGCTGAGGAAGCCGTCCGTCTGGCGCGTCTCGCCGCCGCAGCCGGTCTGCCAAAGTGGATAAAGCTGGAGATCCATCCCGATCCCCGATACCTGCTTCCCGATCCGATCGAAACGCTCAAGGCAACGGAGATGCTTGTGAGAGAGGGATTCACCGTGCTTCCGTATATCAATGCGGATCCCGTGCTGGCCAAGAGGTTGCAGGAGGCCGGTGCGGCGACGGTAATGCCTCTCGGTTCGCCGATTGGAAGCAATCGCGGGATTGAGACCCGTCACCAGATCTCCATCATCATCGAACAGGCCACGGTTCCTGTGGTGGTGGATGCTGGAATCGGTGCACCGAGTCACGCCGCCGAGGCACTGGAACTGGGGGCCGATGCGGTGCTTGTCAACACGGCCATCGCTGTCGCAGGTGATCCTGTACGAATGGCCCGCGCCTTCCGCCTTGCCGTGGATGCGGCCTCAGAATCAGTTGTGGCGGGGTTACCGATGCAAGCAGATCAGGCAGTGCCGACCAGCCCTCTGACAGCGTTCCTGACTCAGGTATGAGGAGGGGAGGCCATTGGGCTGAAGGCTGTTAGGCTATTAGCCAGAAACCGAACGAAACCAGAGATCAGAGGACAGACATCAGAGATCAATAAAACCAACCAGAGATCTGCCTTCCAAATCCTGACCTCCGACTTCTGATCTCTTTTCTCATTTTTCATAACTCTTTCTCCCTCTGACCTAACAGTCCAATAGTCTTTAGCCTAAACCCCTAGCCCTTTTCTCTCTACCAATGTCCAACGCGGTGACGCCGATGATGAAACAATATCACGCCATGAGGCGTGATCTCCCGCCTGGGACATTCCTGCTTTTCCGTCTGGGGGATTTTTACGAGATGTTCTTCGACGATGCCTGCGAGGCTTCGGTCATCCTTGGTGTGGCACTCACCAAACGGGGGGAGGTGCCCATGTGCGGGGTTCCTTATCATGCCGCCCGGGGCTATGTGGAGAAGCTTCTTGCCGCGGGGAGAAAGGTGGCTTTTTGCGAACAGGTTGGCGAGGTGCATGCTGGCAAGCTTGTTCGCCGTGAGATCAACCGCATCTTAAGTCCCGGCACGCTAGAAGATGCGGGACTGGAGGAGAAGAGTCATAATTTTACGGCGGCAGTCCTTCCCTCCATCAAGGAAGGGGGAGGATATGGTCTTGCCGTTGCCGATCTGAGCACGGGTGAGTTTCGCATCACGGAGTTGTCTTCCTTGGAAGCTTTGATCGACGAGGTGGTGCGCATGGCCCCGGCGGAGATTTTGATCCCGGAAGGAAATGCTGGTCTGCTGAAAAATGCCCCCTTGGGGTTCCCCCCCGTGGAGGAAGTCGAGGCGTATATTTTCGATGGAGTGGCTGCCGCTGAGCTGCTTCAGTCTCATTTCAAGGTTCACTCTCTGGATGGTTTTGGAGTCGGCGATCTCCCGCTTGCCGTGGTCTCCGCCGGGGCTCTCCTTCATTACATCACGCGCACATTGCGGCGCGACGCCTCGCATCTGTGCACGCTGAATCCGTATCGCCAGCACGATTACCTCTTGCTCGATGCCTCGACCCAGGGACATCTGGAACTGGTTCAATCCCGTGCCGGTCGAGGAATGACCCTGCTGGGGGTGCTCGATCGCACAGTGACGCCGATGGGGTCGCGAACACTGCGCGATTGGGTTCTTCACCCGCTGCTCTCGCCTGCGGACATCATGGCCCGTCAGGATGCCCTGGCCTCTTTTCTTGCTGATCCACTCCAGTTGGGGAGGCTGCGCGAGCAACTCGGCGGCATACGGGACATCGAGAGGTCTGTCTCACGGCTCAGTCAGAATTCCGGCACGGCAAGGGATCTTGCGGTGCTGGCAGCATCGCTCTCGGCACTTCCCGCAATCCGCAAAGCACTCTCTGGATTCGGAGCGGTATTGCTTGTGCGGATGAACGGGGGACTGCATCCCTTGCCGGAGTTGAGAGACCGTCTGGAGTCTGCGCTTGTCGAGGAACCGCCTCCGACCGTCCGCGAGGGAGGAATGATCCGTGCGGGATTTGACAGCGCTCTGGATGAACTCAGGAATGCCTCGACCGAGGGCAAGGCGTGGATCGCTGCTCTTCAGGAAAAGGAGATCCGGCGCACGGGCATCAAATCGCTCAAGATTCGCTTCAATGCCGTCTTCGGCTATTTCATCGAGATCACCACGGCGAATCTCGGCAGCGTTCCTGATGACTACACCCGCAAGCAGACCACCGCCGGAGGGGAGAGATTCATTACTCCTGAACTCAAGGAAGTGGAGGGGAAAATTCTTGGATCGGAGGAGAAAGCGAGGGCATTGGAAGGCGAGATTTTTCAAGGCCTTCGCACTTCGGTGTTGGAACAGGTTGTGGCGTTGCAGGATACGGCTGCCTCCGCCGGTGCGCTTGATGCACTGGCATCGCTGGCCGAGACAGCACGACTTTACGGCTACGCGCGCCCTGTGCTCGATGATTCCAGCATTCTGGAGATTCGCGAGGGGCGCCACCCCGTTCTTGATCAGAGGGTAGGGGGTGAGAGTTTCGTGCCCAATGATACGGATCTCGATGCTGCAACTCACCGCATGGGGATCATTACAGGGCCAAATATGGCTGGAAAATCGACTTATCTCCGCCAGGTGGGACTGCTGACCGTGATGGCCCAGATGGGAAGCTATCTCCCCGCAGCTTCCGCCCGCATCGGGGTGACGGATCGTATCTTCACGAGAGTCGGCGCGAGTGACGATCTCTCCCGGGGGCAATCGACATTCATGGTCGAAATGAACGAGACGGCTAATATCCTGCACAATGCCACCGCACGGAGCCTTGTTCTGCTGGATGAGATAGGGCGTGGCACGGCCACCTTTGACGGACTCTCCCTCGCCTGGAGCATTGCCGAGTATCTGCACGACATCACGGGTGCCCGGACATTTTTTGCCACCCATTATCACGAACTGCCCGATCTGGCCAGGACGCGCAATGGGGTGCGGAATCTCAATGTCGCCGTGCGGGAGCAGAATGACCGGATCGTTTTCCTTCGCAAGATCGTGCCGGGTGCCGCAGACCGGAGTTACGGGATTCAGGTGGCGCGATTGGCAGGACTTCCCCTCTCGGTGGTGGATCGTGCCAAGGAAATCCTGGCCAATCTGGAAAAGGCAGAGCTGAATGCGGAGGGACGGCCTGCCCTTGCCGGAACGAGACGGAAATCCCCCGGTGCTCCTGATCCGACTGCGGAACTGCCGCTTTTTGATTAAGGAACCGCTGATTTAATCCCATGAAAGGGGCACCTTCCTTTTCTTCTGCTCTGCGGGTCTGGCTGAAAATCGGATGCCTCGGCTTTGGAGGGCCGTCGGGCCAGATTGCGCTCCTGCATTCCGAAATCGTGGAGAAAAGGGGATGGGTCAGCGAAGGGGAATTCGTGCAAGCCTTGCAGTTCTGCATGCTTATGCCCGGCCCTGAAGCACAGCAACTGGCGACTTATCTGGGATGGCGGATGCATGGAATCAGGGGAGGCATCGTTGCCGGCGGACTCTTTTTTCTACCTGCCGCACTTCTTCTCTGGCTGCTGAGCCTTCTCTATGTCAAGGAGCACGATGTGCCGCTGCTGATGGCTTTCTTTGCCGGACTCAAGCCTGCTGTTGTCGCCATCGTGGCTGCGGCGTGCTGGCGTATTGGGAGGCGCACTGTGACGACTGTGAAACTCGCCGTCATGGCGGTGATTGCTCTGGCACTCTTCAGCTTCACGCATGTGCCGTATCCGATGATCGTTCTGGGGTTCGGAATGATCGGATCGATTTTAGTGTCTCAGCCCACCTCGTGCTCGGCTTCACCGTTCCCTTCGGGTGGTAGCTGGAAAGAGTTTTTTCTGATCGTCCTCTCCATCCTTGCTCTCTGGGTGACTCCTGTTGTCGCCCTCTTTCTTTGGCTGGGATCGCAGGCTCTCCCTGTGAAAGTAGCACTGTTTTTTGCCAAGGTTGCCGTCGTGAGCTTTGGCGGAGCCTATGCCGCACTTTCCTATGTTTCGCTTCATGCCGCAGGGGACTGGGGATGGCTCACCTCGGGACAAATGATGGACGGACTCGGTCTGGCCGAGACGACGCCGGGACCGCTCCTCATCGCGTTGCAGTTCGTCGCTTTCCTCGCCGCCTACAACGCCCCCGGCATACTCTCACCTTTGTTTGCCGCGACGCTCGCCAGCGTCACCGCCTGCTGGGCTCTTTTTGTGCCAAGCTTCCTCTGGATTTTTTCTCTCGCTCCGCACATGGAT
>CAIJRY010000081.1 GCA_903823215.1 uncultured Spartobacteria bacterium | reverse complement strand
GCTTCTACAGAATCACAAACAAGCCCTTTTGCAGAACCTGCGTGTCGAGGGAGGTCGGCCTTGGGTTCGCTTCACTACGGACTGTTGGCGCTTGGTCTTTTTGTTTCCCTGTCAACGGGGCTCTGTGACGACAAGCCGCTGCCGAAAGGCGGCTGGTCAGAGCCCCGGACGGGCTGTTCGGTGGATTCATTCACACTCGGGGCCGGCGAAACCCACGTCGGGGGGTGGGGCGCTTACTCCCCCAACGAGCGCCGCTTTATTGACGAATTCCTTCCCGCGCTGTTTGAACGCACCCTCGTGGTCAACGGACCGGACACCCAGCGCGGCTTTCGTTGGATCTTTACAGGTGAGCGCGCTTCGCTCACTATCGAGCACGATGGCCCGGCGAAAACACTGAACCTATCGATCAGGTTCTACGATTCGCCCGCTTTTGATCTGCAGGACGATTTAGTGGAGCCAAACAAGCACGCTCGCAAGCACCCTGAACGGGAGGTGCAACAATCTTCCTTTACACTTCCCGACTCGGATGCATCACGCGCCTTGACCGTGCGCCTTGACCATAAACTAACACTGCTCGTTTTGGCCGATGGCGCCCCGGTTTTTAAAACGTCGGCTTGGACCCACACGTTCAGCCGCCATCAGGTGCAACTGACCAAAGGAACGGTTCCCTTGGGTTTTCGGTTGTTTACCCCGCAGGCGCGCAGGGTGAACGTGACGATCGACTCCTCTAAAACGCATCAAACAATGCTTGGCTGGGGTGGCATCGGTACGCCTACCGCCTACCGGGAACTTAGCGAGGAGGGCCGCCGACAATGGTGGCGATGGATTGCCGACTACAATCTGCTGTTTCAACGGGAGTATCCCATCGGAGCAGAGCTCAATCCGGCCATGGATAATTGGGAGAATCTTCGCGACGCGAAAGCCCATTATTATGGCGAGAACTTCCCGAACGGCGAGGTCAGCGACTTCGCCTACAATCGCGCCATCCAGGAGCTGGGCGGATTTGTAATTTTCGAATTCTGGGATTTTCCCCGTTGGATAGGCCAGAATCCGGACGCTTATGCGAAGGGGATGGTCAAATACTGCGAAGTTGCCAAAGCAAAGACCGGCTCTGCTCCCTTCGCCGTGGGAATGCAGAACGAAGTTCATATGGAGCAGAAAGTGGTGGAACCCTTTGTCACGGCTTTGCGCAAGGGGCTTGATGAGCACGGGTTCAAGAAGGTGAAGATCCACATGACCAATGCCAGCAATTTTAGGCTCGGGTTTATACAGTTACCTTTTTATCGCGATAATCCCGCCGTGTGGGACAAGCTGGATTTTGCCGCTGTCAATCCCTATGAAATCGCAGATTTTCAAGGGGATATGGACCGGATTGATGAAAAGCTCCAAAGGTGGCACGGACTCATCGGCGATAAGCCATTCCTGGCCACGGAATATTGCAGCCTTAATAGGAAATTGCAGAACGACGGTTATCTGGGGGCGCTATCCAATGGGCAGGGATATCATAAGCTCCTGACGGTAGCGGATGCATCGCTGATCAGTTATTGCTGGACCCTCCTCAACGTCGAGCAACCCAGCTATGCGATGACGCGCACCCTGTTTGGGATCGACCGCACCAACGGCTTCGTGCCCAAACCCTCCAGTGCACAATTGCGCATCTATGGTGCCTACAGCAGGCATATCCAGCGCGGAATGGTCCGGAACGAGGTTGTCTCCAGCGACCCTGACTTGCTGGCTTCCGCTTTCAAGGGCAAAAACGGGCAAACCACGGTGGTCTTACTCAACAGGGGCACTACCCCAGCAGAAGTCCATTTGACGTGGCCTGACGCGAAGCCGACCACCTTGGAAATCACGGATCCCTATCATCAAAACCAAGTTCTCAGCGGGGTGGTGGATACGTCCAAGCCTGTCATCGTTCCCGGTGGAGGAATCGTTACTCTCAGCGACGTGCCCCTGGTATCGATTCCGGCAAACTTTCAAGTCCCGTAAGCCCCGACAGCACCCCCCTCAACGACATAAGAAACCAGCCTAAATCGCTATCCGCTCAATGCTATCAGGCCACGCTCGCCTCTTCCCTCAGGGGATGATCGTCATGACGTCCTGCCAGCAACCGGAGGCAGACTCGGGCGCAGGAGGCGACGATCAGGATGACCAAGATCAGGAAGAGGGCGGTTACGCCGGCGTTCAGGTAGTTGTTGAATACCTGGTGGTTCAGCGCGGCGCTCTCCTTTGCGGATCCTCCCACTTCGGCGAGTTGCTGGAAGTGAGTGGCGGCGCTGAGGAATCCCAAGCGGATATCTGAGGCAAAAATCTTCTGCCAACCTGCCGTGAGAGTGACGGCAAGCAGCCATGCAAGTGGCAAAAGAGTGACCCAAAGATAGCGCTCCTTGCGCATCTTGAGGAGGATGGTGGTGCCAAGGCTCAGGGCGATCACGGCGAGGAGTTGGTTGGCTATGCCAAAGATAGGCCAGAGTGAATTAATGCCTCCCAGAGGATCAATGACACCGTTGTAGAGGAAGTACCCCCACGCGGCGACAAAGAGAATACTTGCCGTCCATCCAGCAAG
>CAIJRY010000080.1 GCA_903823215.1 uncultured Spartobacteria bacterium | reverse complement strand
TTCAACCGACTGGTACTTCCCTTGATTCCTTATGCCATCACCGGTGTGATCTGGTATCAGGGCGAATCCAATAAAGGTTTTGCCTCTCTGGAATACCGTCGTCTGTTCCCGCGTCTCATCAGGGATTGGCGCGAACAGTGGAATCAAGGTTCATTCCCTTTTTTCTTTGTGCTGGCAGCAGGATTTGGTGATCAGGAGGGGCCTGTTGTGGAATCCTTCATGGGAGATGATCATCAGGCACGACGGGCACTGCCCTGGCTTCGCGAGGGGCAGTCCTGCGCACTGACACTCCCAAATACCGGAATGGCAGTTGCTACTGATCTTGGAATTTCCGATGAGCGCCAACCACCAGATAAGCTGGATGTCGGACGACGGCTGGCTTTGCTTGCCAGAAAAAGGGTCTACGGTGAGGCAGTTGTCGATTCGGGGCCACGGTTTGATGAAATGTCACGCGAAGGAGCTAGGATCAGGGTGAAATTTCATGATGTCGGAGGGGGACTTACCCTTGGAGCCTCTCCGTTTCAGGGGAATAATGACGGCCCAATGCTTCAAACAAAACTAACGGGCTTTGCCGTGGCCGGTGCGGATGGAAAGTGGTATGCGGCGACAGGCCTGATCGATGGCAACAGCGTCCTACTCACATGCGATGCCGTGCAACATCCCATGGAAGCAAGATACAACTGGAGTGGATATCCTGGAGGAAATCTTTACAACAAGGAAGGGTTGCCCGCCGCACCGTTCAGGACTGATGCCTCTCAGCCATACGATTTAAGAAAGTGAAATCAGGAATTACTTTTTGATATGGAATTCTGCGGTATTGGCAGGAACCTCTTCATCTGTCAGAACCGACTGGTGAGAATTTTATCCCTTCTCCTTGTGCCTCTTCTGACATCCGGTCTTCTTCAGGCTGCAGGTGGAGGTAAGGGCAATGTAACAACTCCTTCACCTGACCCCGGTGAAGAGATGATCAACAAGCCTCTCTCTCAAACCGCTCTTAAAGGCACACCCAAGTCCATTTTTCAACGGGTTATCCAAGCACGACTCTTTCACTCCGGAACATGGACTCTTGCCGGCACTTCGCAGACTCCGGTCACGGTAGCCCGCACCCTTGCCTCACTCCAACCGACATTTCTCGCAGGGATCCTCCGCCTGCCCGATCACGGTGAGATCTCCGAGGCTGAAGTGGAGGGGTTCAGTATCGTCCGCAAGGCTGTTCTCGCCACTAGCAAAAACTGTCGCTTTGATGTTTTGATCAATGCGGGGATTGATCATTCAGCTGAGGTTTTTGTGCAACGGATGAAGGAATTTACCGTGAGGATCCATCCCGATTCATGGACTTTCTATGTACCGCCTGAAACAAGGTCGATTTCACCGGAAGTCTTTGAACGCGGCATTGCCCAGGCACATGCCGAGGGCCAGATGGTGGGGTATGACGGTCCTCTGTCACTGATTCCGGAAGGGATTGATTTTATCATCCTCCGTGCCTGGGATTTCAGGATTAACCGACAGCAGATCGACCTTCTTCGTGCGAAACAGCGCATCCCCCTGATCGTCGAACTTCCAACCACCTTCGGAACCAAAGATTACCCGGAGGTTGTCTCCTATGTCGGGGAAATGGATACGAAGGATCGCGTCTCTCTCATCACCGAGATCGCAGAGAATCAATCCTCTTGGGGCTATCGGTTTTCCTATCCGATCTTTTATCCACTCTACCCCGCCCGCCACGCCTTTGATGCCACCAAAGATAACATACTCTTGGTATCGATCCGGGCGTTGATGGCCAAGTTTAACTAGAAATACCCCATGAAGATGATCCTTGCCGTTTGCCTGACGCTTGCTCTCATTCGAGTCGGCACGGCCCAGAGTTCCAAATCCACCAATGCCGTGACAGCGGCAGGTACTCTCAAGGATCTTACGACACCTCCTTCCTACTACCAGCAGCTCCGCGATATAGAGAAGGATCAGACTGACCGGATCATCAACGAAAAGATCAAAAAATACATGGAGGCTCCCAAAAAAGAGCGTAAGGCCCGGGAGACCCAGGGTAAACTGGAGAGTCTCCAGGCAGAGGAGCTGGCACTTGAGCGAAAGAAGGCTGAGTTGGAAAAACTCGAGGAAAAAGACCAGTTGCAGCAGCAGTTGCTGGCAAAATACATCAAGAAAATCCAGGAACAGAGTGTCTCAACAAATAAAACTTCTTCAGATAAATTGCGTAATACGGAGTTTATTAAAACTCCGGCCGCTACAGAACCTCGCGCTGTGCAAGAAGCCATGAAGGTGGAGCCTCCTCAATGATCTCATTTGGTGGATGATGGCAAGAGTTTTGCTTTCCATTGATACGCATCAGGAACATCTTTTTAAACATTAACACCCCAGATGATTACTGAATTCAATTTAGAGGATACCGAGTCCATTACTCCGTGCCATCACTACGAGTCTGAAAGTCGTATCAAACTCGATTCCATGGGAAATCCTCGCATTGTACTTCAATGTATTTCGTGTGGAAAAAGGATGTCCAAGGACATTTCCACGGAGAACTTTACTCCTGCCCAGTTGGATGCGATGCCGAGATGGGATGCCCAACTTCAGAAAAAGTTCTACGCACTTGCGGGGATAGCATGGTATGAGCAAAAAAAAGCAAAGGATGGAGCCTGTCTGCCAAAAGACAGTGAGGACTATCTACTCTCCGCAAAATGGAAGAGCATCTGCGACAAGGTGATGGCTCGTGCCAAAATGACCTGTGAAGGATGCGGATCAAAGCCAGCTGTACAGGTGCATCATTTGACCTATAGAAGATTTGGAGATGAGATGCTTTTCGATTTGGTGGCCGTCTGTGAAGAGTGTCGCGGTAAGATTAACTCGCACACCGGTAATGCAGGTCCTGAACTTCAGTAAAATCGCCGCCCTGTTCTAAGAGGGCGAAAAGAAGGGAGGCGCTAGTCGGAAAGGCAAAGTCAGACTTGACTCATAAACAATGCGTAGATTTTTGAAATCGGCGTTATTTTCGCCTTCACAAGAAAGTTGTGACAAAATTCGGGATTTTTGCTTTGATGACGAAAGAGGTAAGATTATGAAAAATCGTCTGACTCGTAAAAAAAGGATGAAACCCATCAGGGATTCTGGTGAGGAGATCGATTTGAAATCGATGGTAGGGTTGCTTTACGGTCAGTTTACGCTTCAGCAAATCTCGGAGTATTATGATGATAAAGCTTACCGGGCCACTAAGAAGGCGTTTGAGAAGCACAGGCGGGTGGAGTAGAGGGGACGAATTAAACGGCAACCAATTGGAATTAAAAGAGGATTAATCATTCTTGATCTATTCTTGGATAAATTCTAAAAAATGATGATGCAATCAGGAGATCCATTATTCTTTGAAGAAACCGAATGTCCGGGATTGGCTATTGATAGAGATGGGATGGCCTCCTGCAAGTTTGAGGAGCAAGGAGAACTGCCAGAAGATACCGTGTGCAAAAAATTGAATATCCTTGCTGGCAATCCTAATCCCGGTGAGTTCCATCCTCGTTGCCCTAAAATCGACCCTCGTACTTAGGTTTTGTAAGCGACTGACTTCTGTTATGTTGATCTAGGATATCCACAAATCCTCTCTCCATGATCCCATGGATTTTATGGAATGCACGGTGAATCGATACCTAAAAGACATCTGAAATTTGATTTATCTAATGCTCAGAGCTGTATCGATCTCAACGATAGCCTCGTCAACGAATTCGAGCGGCTTGCGTGCTAGTTGAACCCTGACCTGTGTGAGGAGCACTCTGGCATCTTTTAATTGCTGGTCGGAAAGAGTTTGGGCTTCATGTGTACCACCAGTAGAGGGATTGATACTGCCCCCAACTCTATAAATCGCTTCTTTGATCAGATTCATGGCATGGGCACGGTGCCCTTGGTAGTCATGATCTGCAGCATCGAGCTTTGCATAGGCTTGCTGCAGAAGGAAAGCAGATGAACTGCCGTGATTTAGGATTGCTGGACCTCTGTTAGGATTTGCTGAGGAAATAGATGGGAGCAGCATCGTAAAGAGCCCGAGCAGGAGGAATGTGAAGTATTTGTGGGGAGTTGATAGTGTTTTCATCAGCTGTATCAACACCCTGCGAACAAAAAAGTTTCCAGAAATTTATCCCTTTATCCAAAGGGAGAATCAATGTCTCGGGAAGATAAACTTATAAAAAACCCGTAGAGGCTTTTATAATTTGCTTCTACGGGTAATTAAAGTGGTGGCGGGGGTAGGATTTGAACCTACGACCTTCAGGTTATGAGCCGTGTAAAGTGCTCTCTGATAGCCACCTACAACTCTGTCGGAGTGGTGAGATATATGTGTCATTCGAGACATGTGAGCGTCTCTTGAGCACAAATCTAGCTGTTTTTGGAGCACAGTCAATACTGTCTCCCATAGGCTAAAATTTATAACAGGAAGTCCACCAAATGTAGGAAGAGGCGATCAGAGGACGCCATCAGAATCCGTATTTTGCTTGCGCATTCTGCCTAAATTTCTTTCGACCGTAGCTCTCCCTCGCGGAGTTCGAATATGGCGCACCCATTTTTGTACTTCCTTCCAACTCAGACCGCTCATGTCGGTTTCAGGCAAATTCCCACTGACCCTACTGCGGTTCATAGCTGTCAGATACGCCAGATCAAAAAGAGCTTTTTCAGGTGAGGCTACAAAGCCATCCGCCCGCGTATCATAAACATAGCCGCCAAACAATTCCGGCATGATGTGATGCAGGGTTATTCGTGTTCCTGCTATGTCCATCTCTCCGGGACGGCCAAGTGTAACAGCAAAGTGTTTCTCAGGGAGTTGCTGAATTCTCCCATGCAAGCGCAAAGCGGACCATCCAGAGAGATATGCCTGATAGGGATCGGCTGCCGCTGTGACTAGAATACCCGGCTTCGAGGATAGTGAACCCAAAAGCCAACTCCCTTTCTTAAGAGGAGTGCTCAAACCTTCGGCAGCCAAGCGCCGCAAGGCCATCGAGGCAGCGGGAATGCTCATGCCGGTAAGTTGGGCGGCATCACGAGTCGTGATTCGACTGTGTCGCACAAGCTTTTGATAGAATCCCATCGAGGTCATGGCGCAGGGGGCGGAAGAACAGCTGAAAGATTGCTCCGAACCTGCGCCGACATTTTTTCCCAACCCTCGGGAGTGCCATGGTATGTAGCAAGGTCTGATGGAAGGAACGGAATTACCTGTTCCATGAACATTTCAAAGCTGATCATGCCAAGTTGTTCCATTGCCTTAGTAACCAATCTGGGAGGTACTCCATTTCCTGCTTCTGAAAACCGAGCTAAATGGTGAAGATCGAACACATCCCGGGCCTGTACTTGGGTACGGGTCGCAAGAGCATTGATTTTCTGACGATAGGCTGCCGTCGGCTCGTAGTGGGTAAAGACAAAAGGGACCACTTGATGCTCAGCGAGGAGGGAAAGGGAGGGGGTGGTGGCGATGCACTCTTCAAATTCCTGGTCATCGCGGCGCGAAAATTCTAGGCGAGTCGGCAATGGATTATCCTGATAAATGACATGGAACTTCCACCGCTGTGCGGTGTGTGTCTGCTTGGCAGGTTTAATTTCACTCAAGGTGATGCCGATGGCACCAAGTTCAGTCAGCAGAGGACGACTAGCCAGAACCTTGTTGACCTTCTTTTTTAGAATATCGACACCCACAACACGGGCATCAAAATCGATGTCTTCTGAAAGCCTAGGGCTGTTGTGATAGAGGCGCAGATTAACTCCCCCTTTCAGACAGATCGTTCCGGGGTTTACAACCGACGCAAAATGCCGAAGGAACACGAGGTGAAACCTCTCGACTGCCTCTCTTTGATCCATTGCTAGATATTAATACATGAGTTAATATCTAGCAATTGTAAAAAGGTGACGGTGGGGACTGAAAGCTGATTTCCTGCGGTAATTCTCGATCACCAAACGGGTCTCATTTGCATCGGAGAGCCACCTGAAGATTACTCTCTACGGCAGGAGATAACAGACAGATAAATCCATGGTCAATTCCCAGATCCTGCTGACCTTTGCAAAGGAGCGGGTAGTCACTAGGTGTAAAAGCCCTATGCCAAGAATCCCGCCAAATGCAGAGGAATGCGCTCAGGGGAGGGGACTAGATCCGGAGCCAGGATGATTTTACGATCCGCCTTGATACCCTTGAACTGGGATCTCCCTTTGCCACGACCACCGATTTCAAAGGCGATATGACTTCCCTTATGCTCCACGAG
>CAIJRY010000079.1 GCA_903823215.1 uncultured Spartobacteria bacterium | reverse complement strand
CTGAGGTCCCTGTTACATAAAATTGATCCTTGAATCTCTCATCCCGCGAAAGATCTTGAATTTCAAAGCTCTCATCCTGAGCAATCGTGTACTGGCATACGGATTCTTCACGGCTCATCTGTTTAATGGCAAGTCCGAAGCTGGATACCGTCCACTGGGTATAGGTATCGATCAGATTCACGAGTGAAACGCTTGTGCCCGCGACCATCGCCGCAAGTTTACTAAGTTCCTCGAGAGGTTGAAAAAACTCCGCGTAGTCGATATCCAGCTCGGAAAGTTCAATGATACGGTTCCGCTCATTCTTGGGAACCGGGGCTTGGGTCGCGAGGGAGAAATTCATGGTGGACACTGCCATCTTTCAGTACCGCAATTCCATGCCCTCAACCAGAAATAACTCCCCCCTTTCAGGACTGCTTCATACCAAATCGATCACCGACACTAATGGTGCACCCGGCGAGATTTGAACTCACAACTTCTTCCTTCGGAGGGAAGCACTCTATCCAATTGAGCTACGGGTGCCTGAAAACAGTTTGTCAATCTGGAGACAAGCTGGCTCGTGGTCAATCCTCGTTTGAGTCATCCCATCCCCCTCATTATTTATCAAGACCATCAAAGATGAATTGGTGTTGTCGCGCGAAATCTGTATAAAGATCTCCTTATTTTAGATGAAAACCATGTCCATTACAAAATTGGGTGAAGCCCGGTATGACTCACCTGTCTCTTTTTCGGGTTCGGACGAAGTCTTCATGCCAGCCGAGATCCAATGGCATGGAGGCAAGGTGCCCGAGGAACTGATTCTTTTTGAAAAAGCGGGTCCGCGTAAAAAAGTCTTTTTTGATCCAAAAAACACCCGCGCGGCTATTGTTACCTGCGGAGGACTCTGCCCGGGACTAAACAATGTCATCCGCTCCGTCACCCGTGAGCTGATCAGGGGATATGCGATCAAGTCGGTCATTGGAATACGGGGCGGCTACCGTGGTCTTGATCCCAAGCGCGGAAAACGCCCAATCGAGCTCACCGACGATCTTGTCGAGGACATTCACAAGGAGGGAGGAACGATGCTAGGCACCTCACGAGGCCCGGTTGACACAGGGATTGCCGTTGATTTTCTGATCAACAATGAAGTCAATATTCTCTTCACGGTTGGGGGCGACGGCACTCAACGGGGAGGTAATGACCTCTTTGAGGAAGCGCACAAAAGGGGGCATGAACTTGCCGTCGTGGGGATCCCCAAGACTATCGACAATGATGTTCATTTTGTGACGCGCACTTTCGGATTCGACACCGCCGTCGATGAGGCCGTCCGGGTCATCAACAGTGCCCACACGGAGGCGAGAAGCGTCGACAACGGTGTCTCCATCGTGAAGCTCATGGGCCGTCATGCCGGATTTATTGCTGCGGCAGCAACTGTTGCCAGTCAGGATGTGAACTTTTGTCTCGTGCCGGAGGTGCCCTTTGTACTGGAAGGGCCGAGGGGACTGCTTGCCGCGATGGAAAGACGCCTTGGAAAAAAAAGTCACGCGGTTCTGGTCGTCGCGGAGGGAGCTGGTCAGGAATTGCTCGAATCAAGCGAGGAGCGCGATGAATCCGGGAATCTGAGGCTTAAGGATATAGGTCATTTTCTCAAGGATCAGTTTCAGGTCCACTTTAAAAAACGAGGCATCGAGATGACCCTCCGTTACTTCGACCCGAGCTACCAGATCAGGGGATGCCCCGCAAATACTCAGGATGCTCTCATCTGTGACTTTATGGGGCGCCATGCAGTACATGCCGCGATGAGCGGCAAGACAGGCCTGGTCATCAGCTACCTCCATAGTCATTTCGTCCATGTTCCCATCAGTGTCATTGCCCGTGGGAGCAAGCGACTTGAACTTAATGGAGAGCTTTGGAACGCAGTGCTCTCCTCCACCCGGCAACGGGCACGGTTTGAGTAAATTCCGACGCAGGAATCCTGCACGCATCGGTTCTTAGAACCCGTCTGAAAATTCCGCGCATGGCGAACAGCGAGGAGTTGGGGGCATGAGCAAGGAGAGCGAGAGGAGCATATCAGTGTGATACGCGACAAGCGATCGACAAAACTCACGGCCCCAAGACCCTCTGCCCTTGAAGGGTTGCGGCTCTTACGGCCTGATGCGGTGTCGATGACTCGGTCGAGTATGAGTTTCATACACTCCCCCTCAATCTCCTTGCCTCAGTTCCAGAATTCCCAGCAACTCGCCTCGTGGAATTTCCAGACAGGCTCTTAGGGAACTTTTGGAACTTTTTTGTCACTTGGATAAAGGAGTTCTTTTCCTTATCGCACAGGGAGTGTAGTGATCTGCCCTTTACAACATGAATATTCACGAATTCCAGGCCCGCGAGCTCTTCGCCGAATTTGGCGTTGCCACCCAACCAGGTTCCGTAGCCCATACCGCAGAGGAGGCAAAAAATGTAGCGGCCGGCCTTGGAGGAAAACTGGTCGTCAAGGCACAGATTCATGCCGGAGGTCGGGGAAAAGGTACTTTTAAAAGCGGCTTCAAGGGAGGAGTGCATCTCTGCGAGACACCGGCAGAAGCAAAGGAAATCGCTTCCAGAATGATCGGTGAAGTCCTTGTCACCCATCAGACCGGCCCCGAAGGGAAGGAAGTCGGCAAAATATTTGTGGGTGAGGCTGTTGATATCGCCCGTGAGCTTTATTTTGCGATCCTGATCGACCGTTCCACATCATCCCCCGTGGTGATCGCAAGCACGGAGGGAGGAATGGATATCGAAACAGTCGCTGAAAAATCCCCTGAAAAAATCCTCCGACTTATTGTGAATCCCTTTCTCGGACTCATGCCCTATCAGACACGCCTCATCGCTGCATCGCTCGGTCTGACCGGCCCTCTGATGACACAGGCGTCGAAGCTCTTCACCAACTTGTACCGACTCTTTATCGAACGCGACTGCTCGATGGTTGAGATTAATCCCCTTGTCGTCACCCCTGATGGCAAGCTGCTCGCCCTCGATGCAAAGTTTAATTTTGACGACAACTCGCTCTACCGCCAACCCTCGATAATTGCGATGCGCGACATCACAGAGGAGGATCCCAGGGAAGTTGAGGCCTCCAAGTTTGGACTCAACTACATCGGACTGGATGGAAATATCGCCTGCCTCGTCAACGGAGCAGGACTCGCCATGGCGACGATGGACATCATCCAGCACGCGGGAGGGATGCCCGCCAACTTCCTCGATGTCGGTGGTGGTGCCACACGCGAGCAGGTCACTGCAGCCTTTCGCATCATTCTTGCTGACAAGAGTGTGAAAGGAATCTTTGTCAATATCTTCGGCGGCATCATGGACTGCAACATCATCGCCACCGGCATCGTCGAGGCGGCCAAGGAGACCGGCCTCTCCATCCCTCTGGTCGTTAGGCTTGAAGGAAACAATGTTGAAGCAGGCAAAAAAACCCTCGCCGAAAGCGGGCTCAAGCTCGAAAGCGGTGAGAACATTCTCGATGCAGCGCACAAGATCGTCGCCGCTGTCAAGGCAGTGGCCTAATAATTAAAGGCTATTAGACTGAAGCCCATTAGACTATAGCCAGAAACCGAAACTAGAAATCAGTTGCTAAGGCCAAAGCAAGTCAGCCAAATCACCAATCCAGCCATTCCCTATCTCACCTCTGACCTACCAGGCTAACAGCCTTCAGTCTTAACCCCTTTTATTCCTTTCATCACCATGTCGATCCTCGTCACACCCGACACCAAAGTCCTCATCCAGGGCATCACCGGCAGCTTCGGTGCACGCCACGCAAAGCTCAGTCTCGAATACGGCACCAAGGTCGTCGCTGGAGTCACTCCGGGTAAGGGTGGGCAACTCTTTGAGGGAATAGTTCCCATCTTTGACACCGTGGAGCAAGCCGTGAGGGAAACGGGCGCCACCGTATCAGCAATCTTTGTCCCCCCGCCATTTGCAGCCGATGCCATCGTCGAGGGTGTCGATGCTGGACTCGATCTCGTTGTTGCCATCACTGAGGGAATTCCCGTCATTGACATGATGAAAGTGAAGCTTTCCATGAAGGGTTCCAAGACCCGCCTCATCGGCCCCAACTGTCCCGGACTCGTCACGCCGGGAACCGGCAAGGACTCACACGGCGGCTGCCGCATAGGCATCGCGCCAGGCTACATTCATAAGAAGGGAAACATCGGCGTGGTCTCCCGCTCAGGCACCCTCACCTACGAGGCGGTCTGGCAGCTGACAACACGCGGCTACGGCCAGAGCACCTGCGTCGGCATCGGGGGAGACCCGATCAACGGAACCTCCCATACCGACATCCTCAAGATGTTCAACGAAGATCCTGAAACCGAGGCCATCATCATGATCGGCGAGATCGGCGGAACAGGCGAAGAAGAAGCGGCCGCTTGGGCTGCCGCAAACTGCAAGAAGCCGATTGCCGCCTTCATCGCTGGAGCCACAGCTCCCGAAGGACGTCGCATGGGCCATGCTGGTGCCATTGTCAGTGGTGGCCAAGGAACGGCCGCAGGCAAGATCGCCGCACTTCGCGCAGCAGGCATCGCTGTTGCCGAGACTCCCACGGATATGGCAGACACGCTCATTGAGCGTATAAAGAACGGCTAGTCTCGTTCAAACATCCGGCACCTGGTTTCAAAACGGCCCATCCGTAACCGATGGTGTCACTATCACGAAAAAACGCAGAAATTTTTTGATGTCGGGAAAGGCATCGTAAATCTGCGGTGAATACCGAACCATAGAACGGTTGCGATGGCCTAACACAAAGTACTGGAGCGTTTTAAGTAATAGTGTGGCCATCAATTTGCGAGTGCCATGTGGTCGGATAGCTAGGAGCAAGCGAAGCGGGCTGTAGTCAGTGCGCTACAGCCCGAGCGATGCGACACCGCCAGACGGCCCTATGCCGCTGTCAAAGAATTGCTTAAACAGCTCTAGCCCGCACGGAGTCGCACGGGAGCGGGCGAGGCAAAAATCTTCGCTTATCTTTCTTCGATGGGAATATATCCTCTGACCGTCGAACCGGTATAGATCTGGCGGGGACGATAGATTCTTGTCTCTTTCTCCTCCATGATTTCCTTGTAGTTCGCAATCCAGCCGGGCATGCGACCGATGGCAAACATGACGGTGAACATCTCCAAGGGGATGCCAAGTGCCCGCATGATGATGCCGCTGTAGAAATCGACATTGGGGTAGAGTTTGCGTTCGACAAAATAGCTGTCGTTCAGAGTCGCCTCCTCCAGTCGCTTGGCAATATCGAGAAGAGGATCGTTGATGTGAAGGGTATCGAGGACTCGGTCACACTGAGCCTTGATGATCTTTGCACGGGGATCGTGATTTTTGTAGACACGATGACCGAAGCCCATGAGGCGCTTACCACTTGATTTGTCCTTGGCGGCGGCAATGAAACGGGTGCCGTCATCGCCGCTTTGATGGATTTCACCAAGCATCTCGAGAACAGCCTGATTGGCTCCTCCATGCAGCGGTCCCCAGAGGGCGCAAACGCCCGCCGAACATGAGGCAAAGAGATTGGCCCTGCTGGATGCCACCATGCGCACGGTGGAAGTGGAGCAGTTCTGCTCATGATCGGCATGGAGTAGAAAAATCAGATCAAGCGCCTTCACGACCTCTGGATTGAGTTCCACCTCTTCATAAGGCGACGAGAACATCATGTGAAGAAGGTTGGCCGTGTATTTGTAGGTCGGCTTGGGATAGTTCATCGGCAATCCGCGCGACTTTCTGTAAGAGAAGGAGGCGATGGTGCGCACTTGCGAGATCAGGCGCGCCGCCTGAATGTCGAAATCAGGGATGGATTCGGTCTCGAGCAGTGTTGGTGAGAAGCAGCCGCAGGCATTGATCATCGAGGAGAGAATGGCCATCGGATGGGCTTTTGCGGGAAACCCCTGGAAGTGAAACTTCATATCCTCATGCAGCAGTTCGTGCCGGGTGAGAAGATCTGAAAATTGCCGCAGTTGCTGATGGTTGGGCAGGTTGCCGTAAATGATGAGATAGGCCGTCTCGATGAAAGTTGATTTCTGTGCGAGTTCCTCAATCGGAATGCCCCGGTAGCGAAGGATTCCCTTTTCACCATCAATGAAGGTGATGGCACTTTCGCATGAGCCCGTATTCCCGTATCCGTCGTCCAGCGTAATGTAGCCGGTCTGACTGCGAAGCTTTGCAATATCGATGGCGTGTTCCCCTTCCGTCCCGACGACAATGGGAAGTGAGACGCTTTTTTCACCCAGTTTGATTTCGGCAACATTACTCATGATTGGGATTTCTAGACCATTAACGGCCAGAAAGGAAACTCCTGTTTAAAATATTTTATAATTTCAACTTATGGGGATGCCCCATCAAACCTCAAAGTGAGGGACAGGCCAGTGCATCGGCCAAGAGAATTGCATTCTGTTGGGCAATATTTCCTCCGGGAATCGTCGGATCGCCATGCTTGAGACGCTCGATCATCGGGGCCTTCTCGTCTCCGGTGGCCAACCAGAGAATGGCCCGGGAACGGTTGATCATTGGATAAGTTAGCGTCATGCGGTTCCGCCCCTGGTAAGGGGCTGTCAGGGCTACATCCCGGTCTCTCACTTTGAGGACGGGATCACCGGGAACGAGTGAAGCAGTATGTCCGTCAGGGCCCAGGCCCAGATGGGCAAGATCAAGTGTCGCCGGAATGCCGGCAAACTTTTCCAGTGTTTCCTCGTAAGACCGGCAGGCCTGCCCGGGATCTGTCGCATTCACGGGCATTGCATGGATGTTCTCGGGAGGGATGGATGAGCCCTCAAGGCTCTCCATGAGATGCGTCAGGTTGCGATCCTTGTCACCCTCCGGCGCGATGCGTTCATCGATCTGGAAGACATGAACCTGCGCCCAGGGGAGTGGAACCGAGGCTAGCTCACGGAGCATGACCCAAGGGGTCCTCCCCCCACTGACGGCAAAATTAAAAATTCCCCTTTCGGCAATCGAGGAACGGGCGGCGGCGGCGATAAGGCGTGCCCCTTCCCTGGCCACGGCATCGGCATCCTGAAAAATCTCAATCTTCTTCATGATTCGGTTTCCCAAATCTTATTTTTTGGAGCGATAGAGCCTGATCAGGGCATTGGTGGAACTGTCGTGATGCAGTTCCTGATCGCCCTGAGTTTCAAGCTCAGGAATGATTCTCTGTGCAAGGACCTTGCCAAGCTCCACACCCCATTGGTCAAAGGAGTTAACCCCCCAGATGACACCTTGAGTAAAGACGGCATGCTCGTAGAGCGCGATCAGTGAACCAAGGATGGCAGGGGTGAGTTTCTCAGCCAAAATCGTATTGGAGGGACGGTTCCCCTCAAAGACCCGATGGGGGACAAGCTCCTCCGGTGTTCCCTCCTCCCGCACTTCCGCTGCCGTTTTACCAAAGGCCAGAGCCTCAGCCTGCGCAAAGACATTCGACATCAGGATATCATGATGGCGTCCCTGCGGATTAAGCGATTTGGCAAAGGCAATGAAATCGCATGGGATGAGGCGTGTCCCCTGGTGAATCAACTGATAGAAGGAGTGTTGTCCATTGGTGCCCGGTTCGCCCCAATAGATCGCCCCAGTATCGTAGGTGACATGGGTGCCGTCAAGTCTCACAGACTTGCCATTGCTTTCCATGGTGAGTTGCTGGAGATAGGCGGGAAAGCGTTTGAGATACTGGTCGTAGGGAAGCACAGCGATACTCTGGGCTCCGAAAAAATTGATATACCAGACAGCCAGCAATCCCATGAGAACAGGAAGATTTTTCTCAAAGGGTGTCGTGCGAAAATGCTCGTCCATGGCGTGAAATCCAGAAAGCAGGGCGCGGAAATTCTCAGGTCCCACGGCAATCATCGTCGAGAGTCCGATCGCCGAATCCATCGAGTAACGCCCACCTACCCAATCCCAGAATCCGAACATGTTGGCGGTGTCGATACCGAAGGCGGAAACCTTCTCGGCATTTGTGGAAACAGCCACAAAATGACTGGCCACGGCTTTTGCATCACCGCCTAATCCCCCAAGCAGCCATGCACGGGCGCTCTCGGCATTGGTCATCGTCTCGAGTGTGGTGAAGGTCTTGGAGGCAACAATGAAAAGCGTCTCGGCGGGATCGAGATCATGCACAGCCTCAGTGAAGTCGGTGCCATCAACATTGGAGATAAAGCGCAGGGTCAGTGCACGATCGCTATAATGACGGAGTGCCTCATAGGCCATGACAGGCCCCAGATCGGAACCGCCGATACCGATATTCACGACATTCCTGATCCTCCTGCCGGTGAATCCCTTCCATTCACCGCTGCGGATACGCTCGGCAAAGGCACTCATCGCATCAAGGACGGCATGAACCTCTGGAACCACATCCACACCATCCACCTTGATCACCTCAGACTTCGGGGCACGAAGCGCAACATGGAGCACGGCGCGGTTTTCGGTTGTGTTGATCTTCTCCCCGGAAAACATGGACTCAAGATGAGCCCGGAGTCCCGACTGCTCGGCAAGCTCAAGGAGAAGCTTCAGCGTTTCGTCCGAAACACGGTTCTTGGAATAATCAAGATAGAGTCCCGCACCCTCTGCATTCAATCGCTCGCCGCGAGTGGGATCACCGGCGAAAAGCTGCTTCAGCGTCACATTCTTGGTGGTATCACGATGGGCTTGAAGCGCGAGCCATGCGGGGAGTTCATTAGGAGGAGTGCTCATGGAATCTGTAATGGTGAATGGATGATGGGTAATCTGAAGTGGATTTTTCAAAGAGTGCAACCGGGGGAGTTGCCTCTTCGGAGAAGCCAACTAAAATCATCGGGAAATGGCAACAGACAATCCAGTGACGCCCCATGTTGTGCGTTCGTTAAACGAGACTGCAAAGCTTGCCTCCTCTCTCCTGCCTCAATTGATCCAAGCCGGCATTGTGAGCCTCGAAGGCCCTCTTGGAGCTGGAAAGACGCATTTTGTCAAAGCCGTTGCCAACGCGCTTGGTATCTCCACGGAAGTCACCAGCCCCACTTTCACCCTGCTCCAGAGCTATGGTTCCGGGATGCAACAACTCTATCACTCCGACTGGTATCGCCTAGAATCACCGGAAGAAGCACTGGCACTTGGGTTGGAGGAATATTATGGTGAGGGGCTTATGATCATCGAATGGGGAGATAAATTTCCAGAGTTACTTCCACCGGGCACCCTCCGAATCCGCATTGAACCGCAGCCCCATGAGTCCCGCAGGATCAGCTGGCGGAGGAAGGATTTCCCCTCCCTTCCATGAAGATCCTCGCCCTCGATTCTTCCTCATCCACCGCCTCGATTGCCTTCGTGCTGCTTCAGGACTCCGCGAGGGAAGTTCTTTTCCGCTCCGATGTCCCGCACAAGCGTTCCGACTCCTCGGCGATTTTCGAAGGACTTCGATTGGCCGTGGCTGAGTGTGGGCTTCCTCAAGCCGTTTGTACCGGGCTTGGCCCGGGTTCATACAACGGACTCCGTGCAGGTATCGCCGCAGCACGGGCACTTGCCACCGCCTTGAACATTCCTCTTTTTTCACTCCCCTCCCCGCTTGCCCTCCCAGGCCCCTCTTCAGGTTTCTGGGCCGTCGGCGATGCTCGGGGTGGCCACTACTGGATTGCCGGCATCAAGGATGGAAACTTTCTGCAACAACCTTGTCTGCTTACACCCGTCGAGACCGCGACCCTCGTGCATTCCAACCCCGCTTTCCCGATTTACAGCGCTTCGCCCCTTCCAGGATTTGACCACCTCATCCCGGCCACTCCCGATGCCGCACGGCTTGCAATACTCTCGGAAAAAGCCGATCTCTGTTCTGCGACACCCGAACCTCTCTACCTTAAGCCGCCTCACATTACAGCACCCCGAACTGCCTCCCCCCGCCCATGAATCTCCGCATTGGATTATTCCTCCTCTTGAACAGCGCGGGAATCCTGCCATGCCTTGCCCAGAACACCGGCATCGGCAGCACCAATGCGCCCATTGACGAGAACCCCAAGCCCAGCTGGGAAACCCAGAAACAGGCCCGCACCTTTCAACTCGGCATCCCGGCACCAAGGGGGCAGATCACGGATCGCAACGGGTATCCGTTCGCACAGAGCCGACTCAGCTACAACCTTGCCCTCCAGTTCCCTACACCGCTCAACTGGAACTCAAGCAAGGTGATTGAGTTCGCACGACAGCAGATCACCTTTGCCAAGGGACTGCTGAGCCGCCCCATCACGATCAGCGAACAGGCAATTCTCAATCACTATAAGAACAGGGGGCTGCTGCCCCTCACCCTGCTTGAGGATCTCCAGCCCGAAGAACTCGCCATGGCCCGTCGGGGGCTTACCAGCGCACTCACCCTCCAGCAAGTTTACGCCCGCTTTTATCCTAACGGAGAACTCGCATCCCACATCATCGGCTACACGGGCAAGGAGGCCCCCCTCTCCATCCGTCCCATCGAGAACAAGGATCTCATCTTTACCGAGAGCGAAGGGCGCGAAGGGATCGAGCAGACCTTTGATTTTCAACTCAAGGGGCAGCCCGGCAGCCTTCATGTGACCTACGATGCGGATGGCAACAAATCCTCCGAACGCATCGCCGAGCCCCCTGTTCCTGGAGACACCGTGATCACGACACTTGATCAGAATCTCCAGCGCATCTGTGAAAAGGTGCTCAAGGAAAACTGCAAACGCGGTGCCATTGTCATGATCGACCCCTGGACAGGAGAGATCCATGCCATGGCCTCATGGCCCGAATATAATCCCAATCACTTTGTCCCCATCCTCAATCCACAGATCTACAAACAGGTCAGCGACGATCCGAATGTACCGCTCCTGCCGCGCGCTTACCGCTCTGCTTACCCGCCAGGATCGACTTTCAAGACCTTTGTGGGACTTTCGGGGTTTCAATCCGGCAAACTCACCCCCAAGGACACCTACAGCGGCCCTACCGCCATCGACATTGGCAATGTCACTTTCCACAACTGGAAGAAAGTGAATGTCGGCAAGTTGAATTTCGTCGAAGCCCTCACCCAGTCCTGCAACACTTGGTTCATCCAGGCGGGAATCAAGATTGGGGCACCCAACCTCATCGAATGGACCAACCGCCTCGGGCTTGGAAAGAAATCTGGCATCCCGCTCAAAGCCGAATCAAAGGGCAGCATCCCGAGCGAACAGAAACACAAGCTACTCAAGGGCGATATTGCCAACATGAGCATCGGGCAGGGCATCCTGGAAATCACACCTCTGCAGATGGCGCAGGCCTATGGGGCGATTGCCACGGGGGGACAGTTCCACCAGACACGCCTTGTAAAACAAATTCAGTCCCTTGATAACAAAGTCATCGCCGCCTATCCCGACCGCCTCCGCGACGATCTTCAGATCAAACCTGAGGATATGGAGACACTGCGCGAGGCACTCATCGCGGTCACCGAGGATGGGCAGGGAACAGCGCATCTTGCTCAAGTCAAGGGAACCACGGTTGCCGGAAAAACAGGGACCGCCCAGTGGGGGGGAAAATCAAAGGAGACCCAGCGAACCGCCGCCTGGTTCGCGGGATTTGTTCCCGCAGAGAATCCTCAGTATGCCTTTGCGGCAGTCTATGAGGGTGACCCCGGCGACAACAGCGTGCATGGGGGCAGCCATGCGGCACCATTGATCGGCAAAGTCCTCAAGGAGGTCTATGGAATCAAAGAGCCTGAAAAGAAAGAGAAAGGGAAGAATTCCGACAAAGAGACCGACAAGAACGATAAAACAGACGACTCAAAGAAGGGTGATCAGAAACCCGCTGACGAATCTAACTAGGGCCTTTTAACAGCGAGGAAGCCTATGGAAGCTTCCAGTCATTGAGCTTCTTTTTCTTAAGGAAGCACTGATTTAATCGCATAGAGACCGTTGTGGCAAGAAGGGGTCGCCGACAAGGCGGCTTCGCGTGAGCATCCCCGCAGTGGGCTGTAAACGCGAAGCCTACGCAGTCGCCGACCTTTTATCGCCGCAACCGGATGGGCTTAAGCCATTTGTCGATTTTTGATGCGTTGCTCGCTCGGGCAAGACCGCTGCGGGTATTGCCCAGCACTCGCGCCTTCAAAAATCAGCAAATGCTCTTCAGCGGTCTTCATGGGATTAAATCAGTGTTTCCTATTATCATCCGAGTTTTTGATCACATGGAAAAAGAACCCGAGGAAGAACCATAGCCAGGGACTCCGATTTGTGTTTTGTGCCCACAACGCGCAGAAAACACCGAAGAGGATCAGAACAAGACCAGCGTCAGAACTGTCATGAATGTTCATCGTCATCGTTGCTAGGCATGGGCCCCGCGTTACTTGAGCCCTAATCCCTCAATCGGATTAAAATCCGAGGCATGGTAACTGCTTCGAACCAGTGGACCGCTTGCCACATGGGTAAATCCTTTCTTTCTGGCAATCTCACCGTAGAGATCAAAGGTCTCCGGTGTCACATACTCCACCACGGGGAGATATTGCGGGCCGGGACGGAGATATTGACCGAGCGTCAGCACGCTCACTCCCGCCTCGCGCAGATCATCCATCGCCTGAAAGAGTTCATTCTCCTGCTCTCCAAGACCAAGCATCAGACCACTTTTGGTCACCATCTTGAGCCCGGCAGATTCGCCCAACTCGCGGGCCCGTTTGAGGAAATCAAGCGAAAGACGATACTTTGCCCGTGAACGTACCATCGGAGTCAGTCGCTCCACGGTCTCAAGATTGTGATTGAAAATATGGGGACGGGCATCAACGACGGTCTGCAGGGAAGATTCCTTTCCGTTGAAATCGGGGGTCAGGATCTCGATGATGATGGAAGCGTCAACGGCACGCACCGCTTCGACCGTCCGGGCAAAATGTTCAGCCCCCCCATCCGCGATATCATCACGGGCCACGGCGGTGATGACAATGTGCTTGAGTTTCATTCGACGGGCAGCCTCGGCCACCCGCTCCGGTTCGTCATGTTCCAAAGGGAATGGCTTGGCGGTATCCACGGCACAGAAACCACAGGCACGCGTGCAGCGATCCCCGGCGATCATCATCGTCGCCGTGCCACCACTCCAGCATTCCCAGCGGTTCGGACATTGGGCGCTTTCACAGACAGTATGGAGTCCCAGATCAGCGACCATCGCCTTGGTGGAAAAGAAAACGGGATTGGAAGGGAGGCGCACCTTGATCCAGTCGGGCTTGCGTTCCTGATGAAGTGCGGGATCAATCTTCGGTGTTGCCATAATGGAAGAGAATCCTCCGAAGTAGTCCACGCTTCCAGTGAAAAAAGACCATTTTTACCGCGATCCATAAACCCCTCGATTGGCGAGGGCACGATGGAGGGTGATCTGATCGGCCTGTTCAACACCACCACCCGCAGGAAGTCCCTGAGCGATCCGTGTAATGGGAACCCCCGAGGGAGCAAGCAACTCGGCAAGGTAATGCGCCGTCGCCTCCCCCTCCACATCGACTCCAAGGGCAAGGATGATCTCGGAGGGATGTTCGGCCCCGACCCGTTCGATCAATTCCGCAATGCGAAGCTGCTCAGGCCCTATCCCATCAAGTGGGGAAAGTTTTCCACCAAGGGCATGATATCTCCCTCGAAACACACCCGTTCTCTCCAAAGGCAAAATATCGGTGGCCGATTCCACGATGCAGAGTTCTCTTCCCGAGCGCACCTCATCGCGACAGAGCAGGCACTCCTCCTGCTCGGCAAAGAATCCGCAGAGTCGGCAGATTTTCAGATTCGCCCGGGCCGAGCTGATTGCAGAGAGGAGCTGATCCGGCTTGGAATCGGGAGAACGCAACATCCAAAGGGCAATCCTCTCCGCGCTCCGGGGGCCGATGCCCGGCAGCCTACGAAACTGCCGCACCAACTCGCGGAAGGAATCGGGGTAATCGAGATGCATAGGGAAGGAAGATCAGAGATCAGAGATCAGAATTGCCGCATCCTGATTTCCGATTTTTGATATCTGACTTCTGTTTTGCATTTTGTCCCTTCACACCGCTTCAGCCAGAAGCGCCTGTTCCGGAGTCTGGTCGTCTTCGCCACGGCGGGCGCGTTCTACGCGTTCCAGGTAGTAATCAAGAACCTTGTCAGGAATTCCTGAAATTCGGGCAGAGGAGAGGGCGGCGATGGATTCCTCCCATTTCCGTTCACGGAAGAGGATGACTCCCTTCCAAAACTGATCACGGCTTCTTTCCCGTTCCGGAGAGAGCATGTTTTTAGGCGCAAGAAATTCATACAATTCCACTCTGCGGCGACTTCCAGCCCTCTGGAGCAGGTCAATGGGACGCCCTTCGACGCTTTCTGAGGCCATATCGTATGAGGTCGAACCCGCAAGAATCCGGCATCCATACTGGGCACAGGCAGCGGAGAGATGACGAGTGAATTCCACGACGGGGCCGGAGACGCTGTAGCGTCCGGCACGGGCTCCGCCGTAGGCGGCGGCAATCATCGGCCCGGAATTTACCCCGACACGGAAATCGAGCCGCTTTTGCCACTTCGAATCACACTCACGATTGAGATCCTCCAACCGGGAGACAAGATCGATGGCGGCACGGGCGGCCTTGGCTGCGTGGTTACTGGCACCTTCAACAGGAAGCGGAGCACCAAAGACAACGCGGATACTTTCCCCCGAGCATTCATCGAGATAACCGCCCACATCGACAAGAAAATCGGAGGCGGTACGAAGGTAGAGATTCATGAGCGCCACATAATCTACCGGCTTGAGCACTTCCATGAGATCGACATGGTTGTGAATCGTGCAGACAAGAACCGAGGCTTCATGCAGTTCGCCGGGAAAATCCACCGGCAAAGTTCCATCCACAAGCTTACGAAAACTCTCGGGACGCAGTCGCTGTCCGAAAAGCCGCAGCAGCACGGGTTCTCGGGAGCCCATCTCGGTGCGCTCAAAAACAAAAACCAGCGAAACCGCTATCAGAAGGGAAGCAACTCCCGGCAAGGGATTGAAAAAGATGCTGTAAAGTGCCGAAACCAACGAAGCCCCCAGCAGTAATAGAATGGATGCGAGCGCGATCAGCAGAATCTCACGCCTGCTTGCACGGAGATCCACCCAGAGTATTGCCAGTCCCCAAAGCAGGGAGATAGCAAAGGTCTGTGACTTGCCACAGGATGCCAATGATGCCGCCTGAATAAAGTTACCCCACAGCGCACCGACACCATCGAAGCTCCGGGTAAAAAACAGGAGTGCCAGCAGAAGGCCCAAGAGTAGGGCTAGGAATAGGAATGATTTGATCTGCCTCATGGAAAATAACGGAGGGTCAAAGCAAGGGGTGGAAAAGATGATGGTGTGAACTCACTGGTGAAAGAGGTTTCCATCAAGAGCTTGAGGAATCAAGAGCGCACAGAAACTGATTTCATTCAGGATCTCCGAAAGAATGCCAAAAACCGCTTGATGAAGCCACCTCTGGGGGATGATTTCTTTTGTCTGCTTTCCAAACGATCAAGTGCTGAACGAAAAGCCACTTCCAGATCAGCATAGGTAGAAAACCGTTTGTCCGGATCCGGATTGAGCATCTGATTGATCATCGAGACAGTCTCGGAACCCAGCTTATGCTTGGACGAGGATAACT
>CAIJRY010000078.1 GCA_903823215.1 uncultured Spartobacteria bacterium | reverse complement strand
CAATCTCAAGAAGGTTCCCGCCCTCCGCGGCAAGACCCTGATCAATCTCTTTGTCGAACCGAGCACCCGCACCCGGATTTCCTTTGAGTTGGCGGCTATGCGGCTCAGTGCCGATGTGGTAAATATCGCCGCATCGGCCTCCAGTCTCGAGAAGGGAGAGAGTCTGCTGGATACGGCACGCAACCTTGAGGCTCTCCGGGCTGATCTGATCGTGATTCGCCATAGATCGGCCGGTAGTGCGGGATTCCTTGCCGAGCGGCTCAAGGCCTCGGTGATCAACGCCGGTGATGGCGCGCACGAGCATCCTACCCAGGGACTGCTCGACGCCTTTACCATCCGTGAAAAACTGGGTGATCTCGAGGGCGTGCGTGTTTCCATCGTGGGGGATATTCTCTTCAGCAGGGTGGCAAGATCAAACATCGAGATCCTGACCAAACTGGGAGCTAAGGTGACACTAGTCGGTCCTCCGACCCTTGTTCCCAGGAGTTTTGAAACATTCGGAGTGCGCGTTGCCCATAGCATCGACGAGGTGCTGGAGGACTCGGATGTGATCAATCTCCTGCGCATCCAGCATGAACGCCAGAATAAGGAATACTTTCCGGGTGTCGGTGAGTATACCGCCCGATTCGGTCTGACGCGCAGAAGGGCGGAGCGGCTTCGCCCTGAATGTCTGATTATGCATCCCGGCCCGATGAACCGCGGTGTGGAGATCGACAGCGATGTGGCCGACGGTAGCAGAAGTGTGATTCTCGATCAGGTGACCAACGGTCTCGCTGTCCGTATGGCTGTGCTTTACCTCTGTTCGGGCGGTGCTCCCCTTTCATCCAGTTCCCTTTCATGACAAGTTCCCAAACCCAACCCCTGCATATCAAAGGCGGGCGTGTCATTGATCCGGCAAACGGCATTGATGAAGTCCGTGATGTTTTTTCCGATCATGGTGTGCTCGTTGAGAGGAAGCCAGACGGGGCCAGGGTGATCGATGCGACAGGGAAGGTGGTGACTCCCGGGTTGATCGATATTCATGTGCATTTTCGTGAACCGGGACAGTCGCATAAGGAAACGATTGCAACAGGATCCCGCGCGGCGGCGATGGGCGGATTCACGACCGTGGTTTGCATGCCCAATACCAATCCGGTTGCCGATAGTCCCGCGACGATAGCATGGATTCAGGAAAAGGCGTCGCAGACGGCCTGCGTGAATGTTTACTGCACCGGAGCCATCACCCGGGGGATTGCCGGAGAGGAAATGGCCCCCATTGGCGCTCTGGCTGCAGCAGGGGTCGTGGCCCTGACGGATGACGGACATTGCGTTCAGAATCATGGCGTCATGCGGCGTGCCGTGGAGTATGCCAAGCAGTTCGGCCTGCCGATCATGGATCATTGTCAGGAGGCAACCTTGAGTGCCGACGGGGTGATGAATGAAGGGGAGTGGAGTACCCGGTTGGGCCTTCCGGGCTGGCCTTCTCTCGCGGAGGACTTGATTGTCGCTCGCAACATCCTTCTGGCGGAAGAAACGGGACATCCGATTCATTGCCAGCACATCAGCTCCGCACGCAGCGTCCGTCTGCTCAGGGAGGCCCGTCGCCGGGGCGTTCCGATCACGGCGGAAGCGTGTCCCCACCATATCGCCCTGACGGATGAGGGGCTCAAATCCTTTGACTCAAATTTCAAGGTCAATCCTCCTCTCCGCACACCCGCCGACATTGCCGAGATCATCGCCGGGATCACCGATGGAACGATCACCATCCTGGCCAGCGATCATGCACCCCATGCCCCCTATGAGAAGGAGGTCGAACTCGACAAGGCTCCCTTCGGGATGCTCGGCCTGGAGACGGAACTTGCGGTCTTTTTGGAGATACTGCTTCATCAGCGCAAGGCCTGCACGCTTCCGGCGATCATTGCCATGCTGACCACAAATCCGGCGCGGTTGTTAAGTTTGGATCGGGGAACGCTTTCCTTGGGTGCTCCCGCCGACATCACGATTCTCGATCCTGATCATGCTTGGACTTACGACAAGAATGCCTCTCCATCACTCTCCCTCAATACCCCTTTCCATGGATTATCGTTGAGAGGCCGTGCGATGACGACGATTGTCGCGGGGGTTCCCGTCTGGGATCTGGAAAATGGATTTTCAAATTAGGGATCCGCTGACTTGAGTTCCAAGCCGTTTACGCTTCTTCATACCGATCTCTCCAGCAAGGCTCGCGCGGGGATTCTGCATACCCGTCGTGGCGATGTGGAGACACCCGTCTTCATGCCGGTTGGTACACAGGCCACGGTCAAGGCTGTTACTCCCGATGAACTGCGAAGCATGGGAGCACGGATCATTCTTTCCAATACCTATCACCTCCATGTGCGTCCTGGTGAGGAGGTGATCCGTGATCTCGGAGGGCTTCATTCCTTCATGGGATGGGATCGCTCCATCCTCACCGATAGCGGAGGGTTTCAGGTCTTCTCCCTTTCCAAGCTGCGTCGCATCACCAGGGAGGGCGTGCATTTTCAAAATCATCTGGACGGGACACCGACCTTTATCGGCCCCGAGACATCGATGCAGATCCAACGCGATCTGGGAAGCGATGTGGTGATGGCTTTTGACGAGTGTCCTCCCTTCCCGTGTTCGCATGAGGATGCGGCCAAAAGTCTTGAACTGACCACGCATTGGGAGAAGAGATCCCGGGAATGGTGGCGTACGCAGCCGGAGGAGGGCAGACCGCTGCTCTTTGGCATCGTGCAGGGAAGTTCATTTGCCGATTTGCGAGAGCAGTCAGCGAAGGAACTTGTTGAGATAGGATTTGACGGATATGCCGTGGGTGGGGTGAGCGTCGGCGAGCCGGAGCCTGAGATGATGAAGGCTGTGGAATGGAGCATCCCCCATCTACCCGAATCTTCTCCCCGTTATGCCATGGGTCTTGGTACGCCGCCGCAGCTTGTCGAGATGGTGGCCCGTGGGATTGACATGTTTGACTGTGTCCTTCCCACCCGAATCGCCCGCAATGGGACAGCCTTTACCGCGACGGGCACAGTAAACCTGAAGAATGCGCCTTATACGCGCGATCCCAATCCCATCGAGGAGGGATGCGCATGTCCGGCTTGCACGACATTTTCACGAGCCTATCTCAGGCATCTGGTCAAGGCGGAGGAGATCCTCGGGCTGCGGCTCATCACGCTTCATAATTTGCACTTCTATCTGACACTGATGCGCAGGATCAGGGCTAGCATACTGGACGGATCATTTGCCGAATTTCGGAAAGAATTTGTCTCCGGCTACAAGGTCTGGAACGGAGCAGAGAAGGAAGAGTAGCTGCCACTTTACAGAATCCTCAGCCACTCAGTGAGCGGAAAATTTAGGACGGGTCTTTTACTGCCTGAGAGACTCTTGTTTGGGCAGCTTCTTCAACTACCAACTCTGGCTGCTATACTGACGGGAATAATCGTACTTGGTCTCGAATCCCACCTCGGGAGGGAACTCAGAATAGCCCGAATTCAACCATTGGATATTGTTGTTATAAGGGGGCTTGTAGGTTCCGTGATTAGTGGGAAACGGGAAGGTGAGCGTTTCAAAGACACCATAACCAAGGCGGGCAAATGTGCGGCCAAGTCCACGAACCAATCCGTAGCTGAATGCTGCCGAGTTGCCCTCTGCGTAATTGACATCCGACATGGAATCGATGATTTCCGTAGAGCCGTAGAGTATGTTCCCGAGGCCGCGACCGAGTTTACGGGTGGGTCCCTGATCAGATTGGGGAGGGGCCTGAATATCGGCAAATAATACGCCCGAGCTAAGGAGTGAAGCCGATACAAATGCGATGAGAATAAGGGGGAGCTTTTTCACAGGAAGGGAAGAATCATCATCTCAAGGTCTGTTTTGCAAGACTAAAGAAGGGGATCGGTCGTTTTTTGCAAAATCGGGGGCAATGCTCGCACCGGGGCCACCCCTAACGGCCTGACCCACTCGAGTGGTGATTTTTCGCCCTCAGGGATGGCCTGATACGCGGCGGAAAACATTTCCAAACGGGCATCGATATTGTCAATGAAATGGAGAATGGCGGCCTCGGGGGTTTTGGGAAGTATCGGCGAGCCGAATTCAAGTTGTCCATGATGAGATGCCACAAGGTGAAGAAGATGAAGTCGGACATCTTCGGATGAAGGCTCGAGGCTTTCCCAGCGCTCCTTGGAAAACTCGCGCCACAGGGCATTGATCAGTTCGATCCCTATGGAGAGATGGCCGAGTAATTCGCCCCGAAGTTCTGGTTCTATTCCATAGCCCCGTTCTGGAGGGCATGTCTCCCAAAGTTTGCCGGCATCGTGGAAGAGTACTCCCGCAATCAGGAGATCACGGTTGAGTTCGGGATAGACTCCGCAGAGTGCCAGGGCGGATTCCATCATGCGGGAGGTGTGCTCCAGAAGCCCTCCTCGTCTGGCGTGATGATTCCCCCTTGCCGCGGCAGAGCGTCGGAAGCGTGCGCCATACTGCCCGATGAACTGATTGCAGAGTTCCCCGAGGCGGGGATCTGAAATACTCTCAACCGCTTCGGAAATTTGTTTCCATACCCGATCAAGGAGGGCTCTCCGTTCGGTTGATCCCTCCAGCAGCAGTTCGACTTCCTCAAGAGAGAGGGCATTCAACTCCCAACCCCGTGCGTCGAGACCGAAGGAGCCGTTGTGACTGAAGGCTCCCTCGACGGAGACAAAGTCTCCCTGATTGTGGATGGAGCAGTTCTCAAACGCTGTTGTGTCCGTCCACGCACGCAAGATCATCGTGTCAGATTCATCTCGGAACACGACTTCGTAAAACGGCTTTCCGTTGGAGGCTTCCTTGAGGGAGAGCTTTTCGATCTGGGCACGGAGAGAGGCTTCAACGGGCGATTGCTGGCGTGCGGACTGCTTGAGTTTGGCAATGGAGAGAAGGTGCATACGGCAAGGCTGAAGTCTAAAGTCTGAAGGCAGAAGAAAAAACTGACCGGGATAATCTCAGTCACAATCCGGCAAGTGCACAAATCCCTACCTAAGCACTCTAAGCCTCAAAGTCCTAAGGATGTAATCTCGAGGATCACAGGATCAGCATGCAGTCTCCATAACTGAAAAATCGGTATTTCTTCCGGACAGCTTCGGCATAGGTTGCAAGTATGAGTTCCCTTTCCGCAAAGGCACTGACAAGCATCAGAAGCGTGGAGCCTGGCAGGTGAAAGTTGGTGAGCAGGGCATCGATGCGTTGAAATGCGTAATGGGGATAGATGAAAATATCGGTGGATCCGCGATTCTCCCGGAGATCACCGGCCTGTTGGGATTCCAGGAGACGCGTCGTCGTGGTGCCGACGGCGATAATCCTCCCGCCTGCGTTGAGGGTCTGGTTGATCCGCAGGGCGGTCTGCCCGGGAAGTGTATAAAACTCACGATGCATGGTATGATGTGAAATCTCCTCCGTTTTGACGGGGCGGAAGGTGCCTGCGCCCACATGAAGGGTCACAAATGCGTGTGCATGACGGGCAAGAATCTTCGGTGTGAAATGAAGTCCGGCCGTCGGCGCGGCGATCGAACCCTCCTCGCGGGCATAGACGGTCTGGTAGCGTATTTTGTCTTCCTCATCAGAGGCCCTTTGGAAATAAGGGGGGATCGGCATCTCGCCGTGGTGATCGAGGTCGGGAGGTGACGTAAATTCAATAAGGCGTGTTCCATCATCGAGGATCCCGAGCACTGTCGCTGTTGTCCCCGCCGCTTCAACCTGATGACCAACACGCATTTTCTTACCCGGATTGACCATGGCGATCCAGTGCCTATCGTCCCGTTTCTCCATGAGCAGCAATTCGATTTTCCCCGTGGAGTCATGGAGTCGCGCCGGGATGACCTTGCTATCGTTGAGCACGAGGAGATCCTCGGGTGTGATGTATTCTGGAAGATCAGCGAACTGGCGATGCTCGACGGCACCGCTCTTGCGATGGAGGACAAGCATTCTGGAATCTTCCCGGCGAGTCGTGGGACGGTTTGCAATCAGCCCGGAAGGCAGATCATAAAGATAATCGGAGAGACGGCCACTCATGCCGCTCCCAGCATTGCCGCGCCGAAGACACCTGCACTGTCACCGAGTTCGGGACGCAGCAGCGGTGTCTCGAAGCGATCATTGAAGAGATGGGAGAGAATCGCTTCCCTCGTTTCCGTCGTGTAGAGAAGATCAAGATTGCCCACCCCGCCACCGATCACAATGGCGTCGGGATCAAGGAGATTGATCACCGCACCAAGAGCCTCGGCAAATTTTTCTCGCAGTTGTTCGAGGGTGGCCATGGCATCGGCATCACCGGAGGCCGCCCGCGAGGCAATCTCGGGAAGGCGAAGGGAGAGACCGGTTCTGGAATGATAATCTTTCTCGAGTGCGGGACCGGAGCAGACAGTCTCAAGACAGCCGACGCGACCGCAATAACAGGGAGTGGACTCGCCGCAGAGGGGATTGTGCCCCCACTCACCGGCGATACCATGCGTGCCGACGAGCACCTCACCGTCAACGACGATGCCGCCACCGACCCCTGTTCCGAGAATGATCCCAAAGAGAGACCTGTATCCGCGCCCGGCTCCCAGTCTCCCCTCAGCCAGAGCACAGCAGTTCGCATCATTTGCCAGAAGAACCTCACAGCCCATAAGCTCCGAAATATCGCGTGCCAGAGGCTTGCCGTTCAGGCAGAGCGTGTTAGAGTTTTTGAGAATCCCTGTTTGGGGTGAAGCGACACCAGGTGTGCCAAGACCGATCCTTTCTGGGCGTTGAAGGCCTGATGCCTGCTCGAGATTGCGGAGGAGAAGTTCAATCTGGCCGAGGAGATGCTCGTATCCCTGATTTGCTTCGGTCGGCACACGGAGTCGATGAAGTGCCTTTTCCGGCTGCGTGGGGTCGAGAATGACGCCCTCGATCTTGGTTCCCCCGAGATCCATGCCCCAGAGCTGTGAGCATGACAACTTCATGATCCGATTGCTAAAGGGTTCATTTGGCGGTAAAAACTAGAGATTCTTATTGAAATGAGAAGGTGCAACATTTAGAGCTTTGTGACGCGGCGAGCCTCCTCCCAAAGCATGAAAATAAACAAGGCCTTTTTATTTGTGGCAATCGCTTTCACGATTGCACAGCCTCTTACGGCTCTTGCACAGAATGCAGTGCCTACAGGTACTGCGACTCATCCACTTGTGTGGAAATACCAGTGGAAAGATGGAAACAAGGCCAATACCATTGGTTCAATCAAGAACAATAGTCCTCTCCCTACCCCACTAGCGACGTTGCCTTCAGGAGGGTATTCGCCGGCAAATATTGCAAATGCCTACGGATACACACTTATGCCTGCCGCAGGGAATGGAGCAGGTCAGATTATTGCCATTATTGATGCTTATGGGAGTACAAATATCCAGACTGATCTAGATACTTTCTGCGCACAATTTGGGATTCCTTCGACAATAGTTCATATTAGCACACCAAGTGGAGCGCCGTCATCTGTCAATTCAGGATGGGCCACCGAAACGACCCTTGATGTGGAATGGGCTCATAGCTTGGCGCCTAGTGCCAGAATTGAGTTGGTTGTTGCTCCTACAGCATCATTTATTGATTTGGGTAATGCGATCAAATACGCAGTCAACACTCTTCATGCAAACATTGTCTCAATGAGTTTTGGAGGTGCTGAAAGTAGTGCGAATATAACTTTTTTTAATGGCATCTTCACTAATAATTCAGTAGCGTATGTAGCTTCATCTGGAGATAATGGTCAGGTTACTGGTGTAAGTAATGTATTTGTACAAGTTCCTGCTTCTCACACCAATGTGCTATCTGTCGGAGGAACCTCACTTAATTATACAAATGTCACCGTTCCTGGCGCTATCGTCTCAGAAATTGTTTGGAATAATGCTAATGGCAATGCCACGGGCGGTGGTATAAGCACTGTAGTAACAAAACCATCCTTTCAAAATTCATGGAATACAAATTCCATGCGTGGAGTTCCCGATGTCAGTGCTGTTGCCGATCCTTACACAGGAGGGTACATCTATTTTACTGATCCTGTATCGGGAGCAAGCGGATGGAGTACGATTGGAGGTACAAGTTGGAGTGCCCCGCAATGGGCCGCTCTCCTCGCGTGTCGTGCGAGCCTCGGCAAGGCCACGATAAGTACGATTAGTACACAGCTTTATAGTCAAGCCAGAGCGCCTGGTGCTACCAATTACTCGAATACATTTTATGATATAACATACGGAGATAACATAATCAATGGAGTCGGTGTTTCGGCAGCCGTTGGCTATGACTATTGCTCTGGCCTTGGTAGTCCTCATGCCAATGTCATCGCAGATCCCACTGCAACTCCTGCTCCGACACCGATACCGACACCCACTCCACCACCTCCTATACTCCGTCAATGGGGATTTACCCCAGGAGCCATACCATCGATCGCCACCAATGGTGGAGTGAAGCAGATATCTCTAAATGCTAACAATTATCAGAATTCAGCTGTTTTAAATGGTACAGGTCGGGTGGTCGTCTGGGGTTCAGGCTCCTGCACCAATATCCCAGCCGAAGCATTGAGTGGTGTCTCCGCCATTTCGCTTGGCTATACTCATATGATGGCATTAAAGAATGGAGGTGTCATCGCTTGGGGATCCACTACTGGTGGGGCTACAGTTGTTCCCTCATTAGCTACTAACGGGATCGTAGCAATCTCCGCTGGATTCTGGGATTGTCTTGCACTGACTACTGATGGAACTGTTATTGCCTGGGGCGATAAATATAACGGAACAACCCGATACCATGCAGCCAGCGCTATCATAGCTTTTGTTAATTCGACTGCAGCAGCCAATAAAGTGATCGGGGTTGCCGATGGTAATAATCAAGGGATGGTACTTAGAGCTGATGGAACGATCGTGGCTTTTGGAAATGCATTTAACAATTCTGCACAGAGTGCTGATACAGAAGTTCCTGCTGGGCTTACGGGCGTCACTGCTATTGCAGAAGGTGATAGTTTTGCATTGGCGCTTAAGAATAATGGGACAGTAGTAGCCTGGGGAAATAATTCCAGTGGGCAGCTTGACGTACCTCCTGGTCTGGGTGGAGTGGTGGCAATCTCAGCGGGTGGATCACATGCCTTGGCTCTGAAATCAGATGGAACGGTTGTCAGTTGGGGTTTTAATGCTGGTAGTGTGTTAACCGTTCCCGGAGGTCTCTCTGGAATTACAGCTGTGGAGGGAGGTTCATATTTCTCCATGTCCTCAACTCAGGGTGTAGGAGATAGCCAGACAAGCGGAGGTGGTGGACAAGGTGGCGGAGGAGGTGGTGGTGGTGGCCCAAGGCCAACCCCTACTCCTCGACCAACTCCCATTTCTCGAGGTGGTACAGGTGTTGGTGGAGGGGGTAGTGGTGGAGGAAGTACCAGGACTTCATCTTCAACATCCAGTGGAAGGTCAGCACCGGCCCCTCGCTCAGCACCTTCCTCTCGATAATACTTTTACTCCAAATCATATTGCTTTGACATTCCAAGAGCTTCAGCCAGAATTTCCCTACTAAAAATGAAAAACCTTACCGTGCACCCCCTCGCATTTTTACTTGTATTGTTTACTTTCTTGCTTGCGGCCACCTCGCTCCACGCGGGAGCCTCCAACAAGAACGGAAATCCCTATGGTAACGGAACTTTCTTTCCTTCTACCGGAACTTACAACGGTGTTCTGCGAGGTGTTGACATTGTCGGTGTGACTACTTTTTCTACAAGTACCAACACGACTATTTCCGGTGGCCCGCTTTATATTTATAACGCAAACGCAGGTCTTTATAGCGACAATTTAGCTGTCTATCCGATTCTGAATCCTTCGGCAAATACTTTGACTGCATTCATTGCTCCCACGACGAACACAGCTTCAATCTATGGCCCTAATGCTTCTGTAGGAGGAGGGGGATTTACTGCCAATCTGAGCACGGCCCCACCTAATCAGGTGTTTAGTGGTACAGGTAACCTAACCCAAGTGATCAATACCAATACGCAGGCTACGACGAACCTGCCATTCGCCATCAACGGCGTTCGTATTGGAAACTGACCACCTCTCTTGTTACAGTAACAGAAGGTATCATGCCGAGTAAGCCACGGCTTGCGGGGATGACCCTGATCGAAATCATGGTCGTCATGGCGATCATTTTGGTGTTGGCGGGGTTATTGTTGCCGAACTACCAGCAGTTTTTGTACAAGGCGGATCAGGTAATCTGCACAGGCAAGTTGCGAAATCTCTATCTGAATTTTTCCACGCAACTCAAGGATGGCAACGGATGGCCACAACTCCCCTCGTCAGTCACGGTCGGTTCAATTCAGGAACAGCAGTGGTGGGTCGATTATGCTTCCAACTCAATGGGGCTTACCCTGCGAGACTGGCAATGCCCCTCATTCGTTCGACTCTCAAACCGATCCACTAATTCAGACAAATCCGATATTATCAGCTATCTGCCCACCCTCTTTGATTCCATTCCGACAACACCGCTCAACTCGATGAGGATGCCTTGGTTTACGGAATCGGGTAATTTTCATCATGTCGGAAATCTGTCAATCCGAGCCGATGGGTCTGTCTCTCCTGCGCAACAGTATTGAAAAGCTAGTGAAGGCTCTTATTATCAGGAGTCTGTATTTCCTGCTGTGTGTGGTGTCAGGATATTGCACGGCTTACTCCAAAGATAAGGAGTGGATCAGATCGGTAGTTTCTTTTGATACCAGCACCAATGTGATCAGGGGAGGGGATGTGGATGTCATACTCACTGCTGTCCCAAATTATGGAAATACCATCGTATTTGAGATTCAATCCCCTCCACACCATGGCACGGTAACTCCCCCGGTGAATCTATCTGATCGCACAGCAGTTCTTAGTTATCACCATGATGGAACAAAAATCCCACCGGAAGATTTTTTTACGTTCCGAACATCAAGCGTGGGGATGGCCAAATCAGTCGCTTATCACGCAAAAATCAACATTCATTCGCCGCCTGCGTTGCTTGTTTTTAAACCTAAAACTCTGAATTTTGGAGAAGTGATCCTATCTGAAAGCAGGTGTACAAATGTTGCAATTTCCAATATCGGTGGAATGAAGATTACTGGAAAACTCCTCCTCCCTAGCAGGTTTTCCTCACCGGATGGGGATGGCTTTACTCTTGATGAAGGAGAGAGCACCAATCTCACCATCTGTTTTTCCCCTATGGAGGAAGGGATTAAATCCGATGAGACATCGATTCTCCCTGCCCTGCAAAAGGAACTGCTGATACTCAAAGGGATTGGAGTGCCTCGTTACAAAGTGGAGAAAATAGATGCCTTGAACTGGAGGTTTAAGAATCGATCAACTAACGAAATCAGAATTAGTTTTGCAGGAGGAGAGGGCTGGGTGATGCCCGGCGAGATTCCAATACCGCCTCAATCGGAGAGGTTGGTTGTCTTTAAGCAAAGTGAGATCGATGAGTTGCTCACGAATAGTTCATCCAAAGATACGCATGTTCAGATTTCAGATGGACTTTGCACGAATGAGATCGAGTTGCCCCAACCGAAACGATTTATTCCTTTATCAGTGCAGCAAGTCTCTCCTGAATTGCTTGGAAGTGCTCCCATTGGAACTTCGCTGCATGTTTCTTTCCAATTTCAAAATCGCTCGGAGTCAGCGAAGCAGGTTAAGTGGCAGGCTCAATCAGCGTCTGGAGGTGGAATGTCAGAGGCTAAAAGCGTTGAGGTAGGCGGTGGATCGGTTCAGCAAGTTGAGTGGGATTGGACCCCCTCCTTGCCGGGCGATGCCACTCTTAAGATTTCGGTGATGGACGGTTCTAAATCTCTGCCTGAAATCATTTGGAAGGCAAAAGTCCTTGCCGGATCCTCGGCGCGGGATTCTTTGCCTCATGAGAATGTCGGTTCTATATCCGAAGAGCAAAAAAATGATGACATTTTGCCAACTTCAATTTCATCCACCATAGTGTCGAACCAACTGCCTCCCATTGAGGAGATCGTTTGGGGTTCTGAGCGTTCGTGGTGGGGGAGGCAATCTGTGTTCATCGAATGGAAATCACCCGCGAACCCTGCTGTAGGGGTTACAGTTGAAGAAATTACCTTGGTGCGTCCAAGTGCGGCAGGTGCACTTGATAAGACTGGAGCGGGTTTTAATGTGCCTCCCATGAAGTTTCAGTTTCTACGCCTCAAATTTGTCGAGGAAAAGAAGGGTGATGCTTATCATAGAATCTTGCTTCCCAATTTATCCTCGGGTTGCCACCTTCTAAAACTTACCATTCGAGATCATGACGGAAGGGCTCTGAATAGCTCGACAATCCAGATACAGATACCTCCTGAGCCATCACCTTGGAATTTCTGGAGGATGCCTCTGGGAATCTTTGTGCTGATACTTTTGGTGCTCTTTTTTCTATTGATCAGGCGAGGCTTTTAGCAATCACAAGATTACTCGATCACAGCAAGTTTCCTTTCTTTCTTGTTTTTTCCTGAGTTTGCTTGCCCCGCCCGCTGCTACGCAGCCGTTACGACTGAGTTCCACATTAATTCTTTTGCCACCACCTTTCCCTTGCAATTACTGATCCCTTTGTCAGGAGTCGGAGTTCTACATCTAAGGCATTTTTTCGGGTTAAAATTCAGCCAGGATCTTGGAAACGATCATCGACGCCCGCTCCAGTGCTTCGGGAGTGTGCGCGGTGGAGAGAAATCCCGCCTCATACTGCGATGGGGCAAAGTAGAGGCCCTGTTTGAGAGCCCTGTGGAAATAGCGGGCGAAGGCAGCGGAGTCACTTCGTTTGGCGTCATCAAGATTCCGAACAGGGCCTTCGCAGAAGTAGAGGCAAAACATGGAGCCGATTCGATGAAAGGTCAGGGGCTTTCCCTTGATGGCATGGCGTATTGATTCCTCAAACTGTGTACCGAGATTTTCCAAAAGTTGCCAGCCGTTGATCCTCTCCATTTCCCGAAGCTGGGCGAGCCCTGCTGCAAGGGCGAGGGGATTGCCAGAAAGCGTTCCGGCCTGATAGACGGGCCCCAGAGGAGCAAGCTGATCCATAATCTCCGCCTTGCCCCCAAAGGCACCGACAGGCAATCCTCCACCGATAATTTTACCAAGGGTCGTCAGATCTGGAGTGATGCCATAAACTTCCTGCGCACCGCCAGGAGCAAGCCTGAAGCCGGTCATGACCTCGTCAAAAATGAGGAGCGCATCATGCTCACGGCAAAGTGTTTTCACCTCCTCCAGAAAGCCCGGCCCGGGAAGGTAGAGTCCGGCATTTGCGGGCACCGGCTCGAGAATAACGGCGGCTATTTGGGGGCCATGTTCCTTGAAAGCAGAATGAAGGGCTTCGAGATTATTAAATGGAATTGTCGAGGTCAGGGCAGCTAGGGAGGTCGGAATTCCTGCGCTATCGGGTTGACCGAGTGTCAGGGCACCGCTTCCCGCCTTGACGAGCAGGGAATCGACATGCCCGTGATAGCATCCTTCGAACTTCACGATTCGTTCGCGTCCGGTATAACCTCTTGCCAACCGTATGGCTGACATGACGGCCTCGGTACCACTGTTGGTCATGCGGACTTTCTCGATGGAGGGAACCATGCGGCAGATGGTCTCGGCCATTTCCACCTCAAGGGGATTAGGGATGCCGAAGCTGCTTCCTCGTGGTACCGTTTCACGAACTGCATCAATTACTACCTGAGGGGCATGTCCAAGAATCGCCGGTCCCCAGGTTCCCACGAAGTCTATGCATTCACTCCCATCGACATCGGTGATGGTGCATCCAGAGGCCTTGTTGACGAAAAACGGTTCACCACCCACACCTCGAAAGGCCCTGACGGGGGAATTGACGCCACCGGGAATGCGAAGAAGAGCCCTTTCCCAAAGGGAGTGGGAATGCGGTGCAGGTTGATAGAACGACATGGAGAGATGTGACTTGAAAGATGAGATCTGAAACCTGAGTTAGAGGTTAGAAATGTGGAATACTACAATCTCGGTCTAATGATCCCTACTCAAGTTTCAAGTTTCATCCTTCTCTGGGAATTCACCTTTCGGTCTGATGATCCATCAGCTGAGTTCAAGCATCCGCCTCACCGATTTCTCCGCTTTCGCCCTTAGTCCCTCTTCCATCGTGATTTCGGGTGCCAGATTGCGGAGGCAGACAGTGAGTTTCTCAAGTGTGTTGAGCTTCATGTAGCGGCACTCGGCGCAGGCACAATGATCGGTGGGGCCGGGAATAAAGACTTTGCCGGGTATTTCACGGCGCAGTCGGTGCAGCATACCCTCCTCGGTGACGATCACAAAGGCATCGGCTGGGGAGTTTCTGCAATAGGCAACCATCTTTTCGGTCGAGCAGACTTCGTCTGCAAGCAGGCGGACTACCTGCGGGCATTCCGGATGAGCCACCACTTCTGCCTCTGGATAATCGCGTCGTGCTTTCTCGATGCTGTCCCTCGTGTATTCCATGTGAACATAGCAGCTTCCCTGCCAGAGATCCATGGGACGGCCAGTCTGCTCGATGACCCATGCTCCTAGATTTTGGTCCGGTACAAACAGAATCGGGCGACCAACCGGTGCAGCCTGCACGATCTTAACGGCATTGCCACTGGTGCAAATGACATCGGCGAGGGCCTTCACACCGGCACTGCAATTGATATAGGCAATGACGAAATAGTTATTTTGGGGGTGATTCTTGAGGAATGCCTCCAGCTTCTCAGCGGGGCAGGAATCAGAGAGTGAGCAGCCTGCATTGAGATCGGGTATCACTACGGTCTTGGAGGGATTCAGAATCTTTGCCGTCTCCCCCATGAAATGGACACCGCAGAAGACAATGACATCAGCTTCAGTTTCTGCGGCTTTCACACTTAATCCAAGGGAATCGCCGACAAAATCTGCAACTTCCT
>CAIJRY010000077.1 GCA_903823215.1 uncultured Spartobacteria bacterium | reverse complement strand
GCTCGAAAATCTTCTCCCTCAGCTCGGGCGGTACGCCGGTGCCCGAATCCGATACGGAGACCTTGACTCCATCTCCGTGAGGGCTGACTGCAATGGTCATGTCACCCTTGCTATCCATGGCGTGGATCGCGTTGTGAATGAGATTTGTCCAGACTTGGTTGAGCTCATCGGGGCGGCAAAAAATGTTGGGGATCTCCTCATACTCCCGGGTGACCACCACCCCGCGCTTGAGCTGGTTGTGGTACAGGGTCAACACTGTCTCGATCCCCTCTGCAACGTTTGCCATGCTGCCTTCACCCGTGCGGTCGAAATGGGCGTAGTTTTTCAGGGCAAAAACGATCTTGCCGGCCCGGTCTGCAGCCGTGGTGATGATGGTCGCACTGCGTCCGAGGCCGGAAAGCTTATACGCCATTTCGAGACAGGCTCCACCCTGCGGATGGCTGAGCAGGGAAAGATAGGGATCAATGGAGCCGCAGATCCCCATCATGACGAGAGTCTCCGCAACCCGGTCTGCTCCTGAAATTTCCTTTGCGGCAAGCTCTGCCTTGAGCGCATTGCGGTAGGTTCTCTCTTCTTTGGCGGATAATGGAGCGGGTGGTGCAATCGATTGCTGGATCAGATGGAGAAAGATATCTTGGAATTCCTCGGGAAGGCTGCGGAAGAAGTCCGGCAACCCGGGGAGAATCCCATCCAATGTGGAGGAGATATTGCCAACAGCGGCACCAATGGCTCCGAGTGGAGTATTGATTTCATGGGCGACCCCGGCGATCAACTGGCCGAGAAGGGCCATTTTTTCGGATTCAACCATCTGAAGCTCGGCTTTACGAACCTCCGCCTCGGCTTTCTTCCGTTCGGTGATATCGCGGGTGATCCCCACAATTCCGATAATTGCGCCGTCCTTGGCGCGCAGGGGAGTTTTTGTGGTGGAAACCCATGAGTCGCTTCCATCGGGCAGGGTTATTTTATTCTCTATTCCGACAACTGCTTCACCGGTGGTAATAATGTGCTGTTCTTCCTCGAAAGCCTTTCTGGCATGCGCCTCGGTATGAAAATCAAAATCCGTCTTTCCCACCATCTCATCAGGCGACCTCAATCCGAGAGATAGGGCATGAGTCCGGCTGGATTTCAGAAATCGGGAATGCCTATCCTTGAAATAGATCTTGTCAGGCATCGCGACCATGAGGGCGTTTAAAAGAACATCGTCACCCAGAGATGGGTTGAAAGATGGGATAGGCGAATGCTTCACATCGGACTCAAGTGAATTTGAGTTGTTTGTCATTGTGGGGGGATATCTTCGTTAACTCTCAAAACACTTCCGATCAAGCGAAAAGACCGGAGATAAGACGCGCCCGCTTTCTGCTGTAAACATCCGCCTCATTTCGGTGACTCAATTCAGACGCCTGATCAGAAGGAAAGTACGGTCATCGTTCTGGGGTAGGCCATTTGAATGAGTCTGGAGCAGACCCCAGAGTGTTTTAAAAATAAGTTCGGGATCCGATTCTGCAATCTCGCCAAAAGCTTCCCTGAGGTTCTGTTCGCCGATCAGTTGCTCATCGGGGCTCATGGTCTCGTGGAACCCGTCGGAAATCGCAAGAATCGTGTCGCCGGGTTCCAGAAATGTTTCCGTCGGCTTGTATCCAAGCATTGAGCGCAGGACACCCAGTGGAGGGTGGTGTGGCTCCAGCCCTTCCACCTTCCGTGTCCCGTTCCGATACAACCAGAGGGGGCCTTGGCCGAAGCTGATCCAACGGAACATATGCAGCGTGCGATCCAGGCGACCAAGCAGCAGGGTGATGAAGTGACCTTCGGGAAGATCCTCGCGGAGTTGTGCGTTAAGCGCGCTCACCAGATCCCGATGGTAAACACCGAGGCGGATGCTGACCCGGAGCATCGCAGTGAATGCCGTGGCCATCAATGCCGAGCCCATTCCATGGCCTGTGGCATCTCCCATACTCACGACCAGATGTTCGACTGTCGGGCTGAGGTCGAGTACATATCCTCGATCCGACTCACGGGGACGGACCCCGATCATGTCATAAAAATCGCCGTTACCCCATGTGGCGGGAATGGTTCTGGCAAAGATCATGTATCCCGGGAGTTCCGGCACATTGCGGGGGCGTGTGTGATCCTGAACCTGCTGGGCTAGTTCCAGTTCTTTTTCATGGCTGATTCCCATGACCGATATGCTGGATTCATTAAGCTTCAAAACAATACAAATTGGAGACCTTGTGAGTTCTACTCACGCTGTTGCAACGTGATAATCAGCTGTCACCTAACCAGGAGGGTATCTTGACAGAGATTACTTCTTGGGTTCTGGCTGCCGTCTCAGATTGACCATTCTGTTGGTATCCCTCGCATTGGAAATTGCATCTTCCTTGCTGATTTTCTTGGTCAGGTAGAGGGATTCCAGAGCGTCATCGAATGTATTCATGCCATCCTTGCGACCGATCTCCATCAGACCGACGATCTGCTCGAATCTCCTGTCGCGGATGCAGGCTGCAACGGCCGTATTCCGTCCTAGGAACTCAGTCACCAAGACCCTCTCAGTACCATCCTCGCTGGGCAGGAGGCGCTGGGCGACAATGCCCGCCATGACATTGGCAAGCTGGCCCAGAATTTGATCCTGCTCGTCACCGGGGAAGAAGTCGACGATACGATCGAGGGCCTGGGGTGCGTCGTTGGTATGCAGGGTTGCAAGCACAAGATGGCCTGTCTCCGCCGCGGTCAGGGCAGCCCGGACAGTCTCGTGATCACGCATTTCCCCGAGCATGATGACATCGGGATCCTGTCGCAGCACATGTTTTAAGGCACTCACAAAAGAGAGCGTGTCCCGACCGAGTTCCCGTTGCTTGATAATGGAACGACATGGTGGAAATTCAAACTCGATGGGATCCTCGATGGTGATAATCACGGCGTCGCGGCTCTCGGCAATCCTCTGAAGCATTGCGGCGAGGGTGGTTGTCTTTCCCGATCCGGTCATTCCGGTCACCAGAATCAATCCCTGATTCATTTCACAGAGAGCTTCCACGGCCGGACGGTGGCCGAGCTCGGACAAAGGGGGGATGTGTTTGGGAATATGACGGAAAACGGCCTCCAGTGTTCCCTTGCTGTAATGGGCGTTGCCACGGAAACGGCCGATTCCCTTTACTCCGATTCCAAAATCAAGTTCCAGATCTTTCTCAAGCTTTGCCCTCTGAGTGTCGGTGATGATGCTGAGGATGGATTCCCGGCAGGTGGCAGCAGATAGAAGCTGTCCACCGATGGCAGTGATATCCCCGCGTATCCGCACAGTGGGTGCCCTTCCTGCACATAGATGCAGGTCAGAGCCCCCCTTCTCCACCGCTTCCTGAAGGAGTGTGGTTATGTCGATTATGTTGTCCATGACATCAGAGGGATTGGGTGGAGTTGGTGACGCCCATCAGCATCCTGCGGAGATCAACTGGACGTGATGAGGCGAGAGTCGCCTGCTCTTCACTGATCTTGGCCGAGATGACGAGCTGGTAGAGGGATCGCAGGAAGGATTGGGCCTCGTTTTGCGAGGCGATTGAAATCTGGTCGGCAAGACCGTGAAGATCGGCCTCCCGGATCAGTCGGCGCATGATGCCGATATTGGAAAAATATTCGCACGCCAGCACACTGTCACCCAGCACGGAGGGAAGGAGTTTCTGGCAGAGAACTCCGAGTAATTGGTTGGAAAGAACCTGGAGGTATCCGTTCTTCAGACTCTCGGGAAAAAAGGCGGTCATGCGCTCCACAACCTCGCAGGCATCCGAGGCGTGCAGGGTGGTCAGCACTAGATGGCCTGTTTCGGCAGCCTGCAAGGCGACTTCGGCGGTCACGACATCACGGATTTCACCAAGAAGAATAATGTCGGGAGCCTGTCGAAGTGAGCGCTTCAGACCCTCCTCAAACGACGGGGTATCGAGTCCCACGGCGCGTTGGGTGAAATACGACTTATCCCCCTTGAAGACATATTCCACAGGATCCTCGATCGTCACGACATGGCGCTCGAGATTGTGGTTTACCCATTCCAGAATCGAGGCAAGGGTCGTGGATTTACCCGATCCCGTGGGGCCGGAAACAATGATGATGCCGGAGCGTCGCTGAGCCCAATCCTGAAGAATTTCAAAAGGAACCCCCAATTCTTCGAGTGCCGGCACCGATGTTTTGATCAATCGCAGCACAGCCGATTCCATACCCAGGTGCATGTTGAAGTTGACTCGGAATCTCAGCCCGTCGGAAGAGACAAAACTGGCATCATAATCGACGGCAGATTCCGGGACCCCGCAGGCGGTTCGCAGGGAAAGAATGTCCTCCCGACGGATGGGAGGCATGTCGATGAATGTCACACTGCCCGAGATGCGCAACAGGGGAGGCTCTCCGCAGCGCAGGATGAGATCCGAGGAACGGTATTCCACGGCGGCCTTACAGCAGAGATCAATGGATTGTGTGACTTTATTCATACAGTTCCCTAGATCGCCGAAATTTTTCCGGTTACAGAAGGCCCCGGTATCGAGGCCCGAGCCTTCACATCAAGATAGAAAAACGCCTTGGCGGTCATCGAATAGGCTCCGACCCAGAGGAAACCGATGCCGCAGGTGAGCAACGCCAGTAGTGACCATCCGAGGAATCGAAGCTGAAGCATGAAGAATTTCCATTTCCTTCCGGACATCATCCTCTTGCTCATGCGAATGCAATTAAGAGCTGATGTGGTCGGAGTATCGGCAAGGATGATGAAAGCCATCGCATAGGAGTAGATCACAATGATCAGGGCAGTCATGCCCAGCAGAGCCAGCAAGACAATCACGGGATGCGTCCAGGGGCTGACAGAGAAATGATACGCGACACCAAGACCAATGGCTATTCCGATTGGGATCCCTAGCAAAAGGAGAAACCAGCCAATCACAATCAGACCCACCAGAAGAGTCATGCCCACAGTTTTCCAATAGTAAGAAGCCCCCCTGCGGAATCCGATGAAGAGATCGCTGATTCGGGTTTCCACTCCCTGTGCAAGATTCAGGGAAAAGAAGAAGAGCCCCACCAAGAGTGGCGGTGTCAGAAAGATGGAAAGAAGAGAACAGGCGAGTGAGATGCCTGTCTTGAACCAGGAAAATTCATGATGAGGCATTGGGGAGAAGGGAGGTTGATGAGAACCGGGAGCATGTCCCTGAAGCAGGGCAATGATCGATGGCTGCTGAGTCGGGAGTTTGATCAGTTGGGGAGCCTCCAAGATCACGATATAGAGCAGGAAAACGAGCACCGCCATGGCCCAGCGGCCTTTCAGTGCCCCGCGTGCCATCTTCATCAGGTCACGGTTTGGAGTGGTGCCATCGGTGACTGGAAGCACCGGAGGAATTGTTCCTGCATCAGAGGAAAAAAGATCCGCGATGGATGAGGCTGGTTGCCACTGCTCTCCCATGGATTCACTCCAGAGGAAGTCCCCGGGTGTCAGTTCTCCCGATCGTGCGATGCGCCGGAGCTCAGTATCATCAACGGGACCAAACTGGGAGCCGTCTTTCGAATAGTACCATTGCATAGTCCGTAGGGTTTGGGGCCGGGAGTGAGTGTGGCATGATCATCAATGTCAGCACCAAACACACACTTCCACCCGAGTCGGTTGGCGGACAAGCAAAATGAGTGATTTCCCCACAATGGGTGGATGTTTTGGCCTTCTCTAGGAATGTGATTGAAGGTGACGGTTTGAACGGTTAGGAAGAGAACCGATGAAGATATTCCGATTTCCCCCTCTTGCTCCTCTCGTGCTCGTGCTTGTCGCCCTCGTTGTGACGAGCGGATGTTCCAGCGGTCCAAAGGTCGATCCCCAGATCACGGCGGCAGTCGCCGCCAGCCATGTGAATCAGAATACTTACAACAAGATCTTCAACGCCCAGACACTCGACTACAATGACATCACGGCGCTTGTCCGCGGGCGCGTGCCCACCCACATCATCGTGGGCTATCTCCGCAGCACACAGCGCGTCTATGACTTCGACTACGCCGAGTTGGCTTCCCTCAAGGCTGCTGGTGCCAAGCCACATCTTCTCAATTACCTGACGGAGACCCAGGGTTTCTACGGCAACAATACTCCCGTGAAGTCTGGCAGTAAGGTTCCCAAGTATATCCGTGACAACTCCAAGCTGAATCAGGACAAGCAGCCCTTCTTCTATAACGCGCCGTTGGTTGATGACTGGTATGACTCTGCCTACACTGAGTCTTGCTACAGTCCCTTCTCCTTCAATTGATCACCGGAAGCAGTCCTGATCCCCGCAGTCGGTGAAGACTCCGGGGGCAGGGCTTTTATTTCTTCGTCAGCGATTTCCGTTGGTCGGAGTGCTGGGTGCCTCAGTCGTTGGAATCCTCCTCTCATCATGCCTGGGTGACTCTAGGTGGTTGTGGATTGCCCTGATCGTCCTCCCCATCCTGTTCATTCCCTTGCGCAAAGAGGGAGGGGTGGTATTGGCCTTCACGGTCGCTTGCTTTGCGTCTCTTCAGTTCTGGGCTTGGAATGATGCACCAGCCAGAAAACTGGCCCTTTGGTTCGAGTCGCATCCTCAGGAATTTTCCGTGCAGGGGATCATTGATTCCGAACCGAAGCTCTCCCAGACGGGTGCGGCGACTTTCTTCATGCGTACGGAAAAGTTTGCGAAAACGGGTGCCGAGGCCGCTCCCATTTTGCTTCCGGTCAAAGTGCATGTGCGCTGGGCCGGGGAGATGCCATCCTACGGTGATCGTGTGAGCTTTCAGGCACTGGCTGTGCGACCTCCACCACCGCGCAATCCCGGAGGATTCGATTATCGTCTCTGGCTGGAGAGGCACGGAGTCTATAACCAGTTCAGCATTGATCCTTCAGAGCCGGGGAAGATTCTTTCCCACGGCCATGGCAATCCGATCATGGCTTGGGCGCTTTCCGCCCGCCATCGCATGGAAGAGATCCTCGCAACCGATCTCGGTGGTGCACCGATGGAGTTGAGCGCGATCAGGGGGATTACTCTTGGGGTCACGGAGACGACATCGGAGGGATTCATCGATGACTTTCGCTTCACTGGAACAATGCATCTCTTTGCCGTCAGCGGCCTGCATGTCGGAATGCTGGCTGTCATGATCTGGTTCGTGCTCAGGGCCGTCCGACTTCCCCGTCCATGCGCCGTGGCGGTGATCATTCCGCTACTCTTTTTCTATGTGGCGGTCACAGGGTTGAAGTCTGGCAGCATTCGGAGCGCCTCCATGATTTCGCTCCTGCTCTTTGGCTCCGTTCTCTACCGACGACCGCTCTCAATCAACATTCTTGCTGCTGCCGCATTGATCCAGTTGGCTCTTGATCCCAACGCGCTTTTCTCTGCCGGGTGGCAGTTTTCCTATTCCGTGGTTTTTGCCATTCTTGCTTTGGCGCCGCCGCTGGAGTCGTGGCTCTGCACCCTTCATCGGCCCGATCCCTTCATTCCACACAAAATTCTGACCCGATGGGAACGCCGGCAATACTCGTCCTGGAAGTATGCTGCGGGATTGATCTCGGTCTCGACGACGGCATGGATCGGATCTCTCCTGCCAACCATTGCTTATTTCCATCTCATTTCCTTTTCCGCCATCGGGGCCAATCTCCTCGCTGTTCCTCTCGCCTTTGCTGTGCTTGCCCTCGGAACGATGGCTTTGCTCGCCGGTAGTGTTTCACTCTGGGTTGCAGGGGCCTTCAATAATGCCAACTGGCTCGTCACCAAATTGCTCCTGATCATTGTCCACTCAAGTTCGCTGATGCCGGGAGGTCATTGGTTTGTCGGCCCGCCGGGCAAGCCATACCCCGTGATCACACTCTTGGATCTGAACGGCGGTTCGTGCGCGGTGGTGCAAAGAGATCGGAAGTTTGCACTCGTGAATGCGGGCAGGAAGAGGGATGCCATGAGGGATATCCTTCCCTTCCTCGAAACGCGAGGAGCCAATGCGATCGGGAATATTCTCGTTACTCAGGCCGATGCCGCTCACCTCGGAGGAGTTCCTACAATTGCAAGGGAGCTCCCCGTGGGGTGTGTTGGCATGGTTGATGAAAAAAGCCGATCCGTTGTGGCAAAAGGAGTGATGAGTTCCTTTGCGGAGAAAATGACGAAGCTGCAATCGGGCGTGCCTTTTCCGATGCTTCGTAATGTGACGGGAGAAGTGCTTTTTCATTCTGATAATGCCTCGGCACTGCTTCTTCATAGTGGAGAGATCAGGATTATTTTCCTCTCCGCGCTGACTCGGGAAAATGCGCGGCAACTCCTTGCCCTGCCCAAGGAGTCCATTCATGCAGGGGTATTGGTGATGCCTCTTGGAGGATCGGAGATCCTCTCCATGCTACAGGTGATCCGCCAGATTGCCCCCAAGGTGATTGTTTCTCCCGTAGATGGGTTGAAACGGAACGGCGTTCCGAGTCCCGAGTGGAATCAGTTGCTTGCGGCAGAGGGAATCGAACTTCTGAGACAGGATGAGTGCGGAGCTGTCATCATCGGTGCTGATTCCAAACAGGCAACGATCACGGCGTTTCTTGAAAAGAAAGAACGAACCCTTCCAGCACCGTAAATTCTCAGGAAAAGGAAAGGCTCTTAACTCTTTCCACAAAGAGGTCATGCCTTGAGGGATCGTAGTGATGGCCGATGAATCCGACGGATTCAGCACTTCTCACATTGTCGAGTAAGTCGTCGATGTAGAGTGTCCTCGTGGGGTCGACGGCGAACTGGGTGCGGGCCAGCTCAAAAATCCGAGATTCCGGTTTCATGACCCCCGCCTTGTAGGAATAGACTCCATCCCGGAAGAGGGTCGTGAAAAAATCGTACTCCTCAACGATATGGTCGTGATGGATACAGCCGATGTTGGAGAGGAGATAGAGAGGGGTTGTCGGATGGAGTGATTGGGCCCACGCGACCATCGGGGTGTTCACTTCGAAAATCCGGCTCCAGACATCCAAAAAATGATCTTCCGGCCCATCGTGGGCAAAGGCTTCACGCACGGCCTTCACAAATTCCTCGCGGCTGATTATTCCGGTTTCATGGTCGATTCGAAGCGGATGGAGATCCTCCTGCGAGGGAGGGGCTCCTTGACCCGTATGCTTGAGAATCTCCTGCTCGGCCACCGTGTAGTCAAAGGTGAGGAGCACATTGCCAATATCAAAGATAACAGCGTCGATTTGCGTGGAAGTGGTCATGAAAGGGGCCGGGGGATCGAATAGATCTCAACAACGGGAGTGGGGCAATCGTTTTTGCTTTTAGGTTACTCCATTCGGATCTCCAATAACCGGGCGAAATGGATCCTCCTGATTGTCGTGATAGCTGTGCTTCTCTGCGGAGTTGGCATCAGGAACATGATGTAGGGAAATTGATTTTATCGCCTCTGGCACACTTCTCTGGTTGTCTCCGTGCCTTTGAAAAGTGCCGACGCTATCATCGTGCTCGGAGGTGAATCTATTGCCAGACCGCTGGAGACTGCACTCTTGTATAAGGCTGGCACTGCGCCAAGGATCTTTGTTTCAGGTCTCGGCGATGCAGCAAGGAATCGTCAGATTCTGATTGGGGCCGGTGTGCCTGCCACCGCGATCACCATGGAATCCAAGGCTACCTCGACTTACGCCAATGCCCTGTTACTGAAGCCTCTTCTGGAGGCTGCAAAGGTGCGATCCGCCATGATCGTCACCGCTTCCTTTCATACCCGCAGGGCACTGGCAACTTTTCGTCACGCCATGCCGAATGTGAACTTCGGAGTGACGGAGGCAGTCAACGAGGGGTGGCCGGGGCGCAGGGAACTCAATCGTTTTGCCGCAATCGAGTTTCTCAAGACTCTGGAATACAGGCTGCTTTCCGCGTTTCTCCATTCTTGTCGTCAGGGATGAATCGTCAGACAATGCAGCCATGAATTGTTATTTTTCCGAGCTGGGCAGAAAGGTCTATGCTCGTTGGCTTGGAGCTGACTTTTCCCTCGCTGCATTTCCTGAGATTGCCAAAACCGCACTGGAAGAACAGCCCCCTTCGGAACAGGTCGATCTTGCCGATCTGATTAGGGAATTTCTTCTCTCGGACGAACAGCCTTATCAATCCTCATCGGGGTTTGGCCAACCAGAGATCATCGTCTATGATTCTCCCAAGTTTTATATCCAGCTTCTCTTCTGGCTCGATGGAACCACAGACATCCATCAGCATGAATTCTCCGGTGCCTTTCATGTCATGGCAGGATCGAGCATCCATTCTGAATATATTTTTGAGAATGCCCGGGATGTCACAGCCCACTTTCGGATCGGCAATCTGAAGCTCAGAAAAGCGGAGTTGCTTGCAACCGGCCGCACGATGCCGATCACTTCGGGGAGAACAGGGATGCATGCCCTGTTCCATTTGGAAACTCCCTCCGTGACGGTTGTAGTGCGG
>CAIJRY010000076.1 GCA_903823215.1 uncultured Spartobacteria bacterium | reverse complement strand
CATAATCAGCAAACTGCGTTGCAGCCTCACTTTTCTTCAGGGCTTGGATGTGTTGCTGATAAGGGGGCTTGGTCAGTTCGTTGGATTTGTAATCAAGGATCCGCCATTCCGTGCCTTGCGGGGTCAGGCGGCGATCGATGCGGTCAATCTGCCCTCTCAGCATCATGCTAGCTCCAGCAATGGAAACAGGAAAGGCGTTGAAAGAGCGTTCGCAGACGATGATTTCCCATTCCTGAGCGCGGAGTTCGGACTGCACACGGGCCGCTCCCCTGAGTCGTCTGATGCCTGCTTCGAGCTGATAGAGAAGCGGAAATGAGAGATTAGTTCCAAAGCGATCCTCAAAGATCCCTTTCCAGAGTGCCACCAGGGCACTCTCGATTTGGTGTTCATCCCGGAGATTTTTTAAATCAGGATTGGTTCCAAATCTCCTCAACGCATCGTGGAGCAGGACGCCGAAAATTGCCCCGTTCGCTTCTTCGGATTCGAAGGATTCCTTGCGCATTTTCAAGACCTGCTTGAGATAGAATCGCGTGGGGCAGGTGAGGTAATCCCTGACGGAAGATGCAGAGAGGGTCGTCGGTGCAGGCTTGCGCTCAGGCTTCAATGCCCAGGTGGCATGCCATTGCTCGCCCGGAACCAAGGGCAGTTCGCGGAAAAGCTCCTCCACCAAGACAGGTAATTCATTTTCACTTTTAGGGCGCAAGAGGAGGCGTGATGGTTTCAAAACTGACCCAGCCTCATCCTGTCTTGAAAGAAGGAGATCGATCCGTCCCCGTTTTGCTCGTGCAGCCATCAGCGAGAGCAGCAGATAGCCATCGCGCCGCAACCGTGAATGATCACTGGCAAGCCCCCATTTCATGCGAAGCTTTTCGTTGAGAAAGGGATCCTCCTGACGGGTCTCGGGGACAAATCCGTCATTCATTCCAACGATTAGCAGGTGAGGGGCATCTTCCCAGAGAAGCTCAAGCCAGCCGGGCAGTTCGATGGCATCGGACGGCTTCTCATACGTGAAAATTCCTGATTGGAGATGGGATGGGAGAAGGGAGAGCACATCAGCCGAACGCATGGTGACGGGCATTTCCCCGGCATCCTGCACCCAGGTTCTGATAGTTTCCACGCTCTCTTTCCCTCCCGGTATCTGTGTGAGATCAGTTCCTGAGTAGATCGTGCCGAGACTCCGGAGAATGGGTGCCGATCCATGACCGGTACGCATCGTCGAGAGCAACTGCTGGAGAAGCCTTAATGCCGGTTGCAGCGATTCCGAAATGTTGATCCGGGAAATCTGATTTTCAGGCCAGCGATGCAGGAGGTCATCGAGAGATGAGGGAATCAGGTGAGCCTGCAACTCATCAAGGGTTCTAAGATCCTGCACCGGATCAAGAGCAAGCCATTGGATAGTGTCGGGGTGCCGGATCAGCTGAAGGCAGGACTGAAAAGTGTCCTCTTGAAGCTGATGGGAGAAATGACGCAGCAGAGATCCGATGCGGAGTGAATCCAAGTTTTTTCCGGCAGGATTAAAAACAGGGAGTTTGAGTGCCGTGAGCGCATCTTCGATAGGTCGGGCCAACTCGGTCGTGGTGACGGCGATGGCACAGAATATGCCCTTTCCTCCTGAAGCTTGAGCAAGAAGTGAGGCTCGTTCTGCCGCTTCGGTCTGATCAACACAGAGATGGATTACTTCCCGTTCAATAGGAATAGGTATCTTGTTCCATCGGTCATTGGGTCGTCCGAGAGAATCAAAAAATGAGGCACCATAGCGCAGGGGGTCATAACTGAGAATTGTGACCGGGATGCCGAGTTGCTCAATAGCCGGAATGGCAGACTCATAGACTCCGGGCAGATCGGGAATTCCGGCGATCATGAGATGCCTTATTTGCGCTGGCAGCCCGTGATTCTTTATTCCCTGAAGCTGTGCGGTGATCCGGTCTGTGTAGCCATACCCTGCCATCTCTTTCAGGTAGCGAGACTCAAGCGAGACAAGGGCTTTCCAGCGATGATCTTCCTCCCTTGCGGCCCCCATCTCTCCGAGGCTTATTCCTGCTTGTGCGAGTTCCCCGCGAAGTTTCCGAATCGAGTTGGCAAACCCCGTCGCCCCAGCCGGATCAAATCCGGGAGACTTACGGGGGAAAAGTTGTCGTGCCTCTTCGGAAGTCATTCCTATCACTGACTGCATCCAGAGAAGTTGCTCCAACGATGCGGGAGGCAGATCAGATCGCCCCCCGTCCAGAAGCTGCATGGGCAATATCCAGACTGGAGGAAGGAGGGTCGCCCCGCGATCCAAGGTCTTACGAACCAGTGACTCATGCAGCCTGCGTCTCGCCTCCTGAGTCGGCAGTACGATCATCCATTCGGAGAGATCAAGGAGATCTCCATTCCAATCCTTGGTTAGAAAATCCACCACCTGAGTCGGCAGATAGTCAGTTTGATCAAGAAAGATGAGCGATGGCATGGGGAATGGTGAAATTAGAGAAACAAACCGGACGGGTGGAAACTCATTTCGACCAATTCTGCAAAAAGTGAAGCGACAGGAGGTGTCGTTGCATCAACAATGTTGGTTCTTCCCATCCATTCGAAAGACCAAGGAGTCCGCTTGATCGTCCGCAAATCACCGCTTGCCCTCCACTCCATCTGGTGCATAGAGATGGATGATGAAACCTGTTCTTCTCCTTCTGTGTATTCTGCAGATTTTTGCAGGTTATTTGCAAGCCGACGAGCAACAGCTTATTCAGGCCGCCCTGGCCAATCAACAACTCTCGATTCTTAACAGGCTGACGGCGATGCATAGGCAACCCGAGCCGACCAACAGGCTTCAAACCATCTCCCTCAATGAAATCATGACAGCCATCGATCAGGGGGCTACCGGAAAAGAAATCTACGAGCGCGCCAAAATGACCAATGATCCGCGTATTCCCCAGTTAAACTTGCTTGGAGGTTACCGTGTTCATCCCAAT
>CAIJRY010000075.1 GCA_903823215.1 uncultured Spartobacteria bacterium | reverse complement strand
CAGCTTTTATACTCGTCCGGGGCTCTTCCGTAGAGCGGTAGGAACTTCCTGGCGATGCTGTGGATTTTTGGTGGAAAGGCGGGGAGATATTCCACCTGCAAATGAAAAAGCATCCGCTGGGAAAAATCCGGATAACAATCCATGCCCCTCATCTCATTCACGAACTTCCCGGAGACCGCTCCCACCTTAGCGTGACAATGATAGAGCAGTCGTCCAATTTGTATCGATTGAGGAAACAAACTGGGCGGTAAGGCATAAGAAATCGCAATAATATGAAGTCCCTCTTCCATCATTTTCAACTTATAATGCACTGCTTGTTTTTCCGTGCTTTCCATGATCCTTCCATGTGTCGCCCAAGACTCACGCAAGGACTTTCGACGATGCAGAAGGAGAGATTACTCGCAAGCAACACAATGGGAATTGCCAGAACCAGGGCAACCCAACTGTTCACATGAAAATAGAGTCGAATCCAGTTAAACAGAAAATACCCCAAGATCGTATGATACAGATAGAGACTGTATGAGATTTTTCCCAACTTGTTGAGGAGGACTGATTGCCACTTTAGCTTCATGACAAGAATGCCGATAGCCGCCCATAAAATGCAGAAAATCGCATTGGAAATGTGATTTTCAATTTGAAAGAGAAGGATACCTGTGGAGGTTAAAAAAGTTACCGCTATCAAATCCCAAGACTCTTTGATTTTCCATCCCTTTGATTCCAGCCGATACATGGCAACCCCAATAAAAAATACGGGAAAAAACCCCAGGAGATTGCTCCCTCTCCCGTAGGTAAAATAGAGAAGTGCGTTACAGGAAAAAAAGAAGAGAACAACTACAGAGGACGGGATCATGGGAATCAATGTTCCGAAGAGCGCCATCAGAAAATAAAACTTTATCTCAATCAATAGCGTCCAAAAAACAGTGCTGAACATGGGCTGCCCAAAAACATCCTGAGTCATCGTGAAATTGCAGGCAAGTTCACGTAGAGAAGGAAGACTCTTGCCTGTGAGATAGATTAAAAATATCGCCAGGAAACAGGCTCCAAGATACGCAGGAAACAACTTCCAGAGACGCCGGGCCAGAAATGTGCCGGCATCCAGATTTTGTCTTGTTTTGGTGATCAAGTATCCGCTGAGGATAAAAAACAAAAGCACTCCGCCACCTCCGAATGTGCTGACCAGATACCCAGGGCCGGAATAATCCAGCCTGGGAGCGAGATAGTGTGCTAACAGAACGAGCAAAATCGCCAGTCCACGCAGAGAATCAAGAGTGGCGATTCTGGATTTTTGGGCTGGGTCTACCATTAGATTGAGGAAATCGAAAAAGAGCGAAGAAGAACTGCAATGGAAGTAGCAGCGGACATTGTTGTTCTTCTATGGCTGCAATCGGTAGTTCCGCTCTAAAAAATTACCGGGCTAGTATCGCGTCAAGAATGCGTTGTGAGGCCAGACCATCACCGTAAATATCAGAGCTGTTTTGAGGTTTCAGCCATGTACCAGATAAGGCCGCCCGCGACTGGGTGACAATTTCCTGGCGATTGGAACCGGTCAGGCGAATGTATGGAGTCTCCAATCCCTCGGTTCTCTCGGTGCTATCCCTCATGACAATCACTCTCTTTCCTAGACTGGGAGCTTCCTCCTGAACCCCTCCCGAATCTGTCATGATCAGCTCCGCCCGGGCCATGAGATCCACAAACGCCAGATAGCCGACAGGCTCCACGAGGAAGACGTTCGGATGTGTATCGGAACTGAGCCTTCCAAAGACTGTGTCCCGAACCGCCGGGTTCGGGTGGACAGGGTAGATAAAATCCCGGTCTGGGAAGAGTACTGCAAGCTCGCTGATCGCATCGCAGATAGACTCGAACCCTGAACCAAAACTTTCGCGACGATGAGCGGTAATGAGCACGTAAGGTCTTTGTCCAGAGATGCTGCCATGGGGAATGCCAGCGGCGGCTTGTTCGACACCCGCCTGATCCTGAAGTCCCTTATCCTCGTTGAGACGCTTCACCAACCATTTCAACGCATCGATCCCGGTATTCCCAGTGATCACAACATCTACGGGTTGAATTCCCTCGGAAAAAAGATTCGAAGCAGCCGAAGGGGTTGGAGGAAAGTGGAGCGAGGCCAACTTGGAAACAAGGTGTCGGTTCATTTCCTCCGGCCACGGAGAGAAAAAGTTTCCGGTTCTCAGACCGGCCTCAACATGGGCAACAGGAATTTTTTGATAAAATGCCGCGAGGGATGCAGCAAATGTCGTCGTGGTATCGCCTTGGGCAACTAGCCAGTCAGGTTTTACCTGCTCCAGGTGCGTCGGGAGTGCGGCAAGTACGCCGCGAGTAATATCTCCGAGAGTTTGTCGGGCACGCATGATGTCCAGATCAATGTCAGCCTGGATGTCGAATAGAGCCAAAGCCGAGGAGGACATTTCACGATGTTGTCCCGTATTGCACACGACAGCTTTCACTCCGGGAGTGGAATGAGCCACCAGAATGAGCGGCGCCAACTTAATGGCCTCCGGACGAGTTCCCAGAACAAAAAGAATTTTCATGGATTAAAAATTCGGCAGGAGAGAAGAAGCACAGAGAGCGATAGGGGGGATTTTTAACCACATAAGACACAGAAAGCTCAGAACGGAAACTTGAGGCTTTTCAAACATCTCTGCCTTTTGTGTTTTGTGTGCTTTTTGTGGTTAAATTTTCTTTCCCACATTCGTAACCGTCCGTGGTTCTTTGGCCTTCTGGTGAGTCGGCTAATACTCTATTCTTTTCAGATAGCCATCAGGAGCCACGGAGATGAGAAGCTTATGATCAATCGACTTATCGATTTGGAATTCCGGATGCGATTTCAGAAACTCCCTGACAGCCGTCTTTGGGTTATTTCCGGGTCCCCAAGGACGGTCTTGAAACATATCCGCAGGTAAATCCTCAATGATTGTGTCGAAAACAACACAATAGCTCCCGATAGAGGTCAAAGATGCGTAAGCCTCCAGTTCAGCAAGGGCGTGGTCATGGGTATGATTGCTATCGAGGCAGACGAGAATACGCTTGAATCCGGCAGCCAGATTTTTCACTTGGGCAATAATCTGAGGATCAACACTCGATCCTTGAATCATCTGAATGCGTTTGGCCATTGGGTGAGCTTCGATCGCTTCACGATTATGCTGCCGAATATCAATATCAATACCGAGAACCAGGGCGTTTGTTGGGCCTCCACAGAGGGCATTCAGTTCCAGCATAGATGAGGAGAAAATCAAGGATCCTCCATGAGCAATACCGGTCTCGATAATCAGATCTGGCTGCACACTCCAAATGAGTTCCTGCATGGCCACGATATCCTGCGGATACTGGATAATAGGACGCCCCAACCACGAAAAGTTATAGGAGTATTTGGGAAGAGTTGAGGCCTCGATAAAATCTGAACCGGCTTTTTTTAATTCAGCGTTTACACCGTTCGCCTCCTTGCGTTGATTCACTTCGTCGTTAAATTGCTTTGTCATAAAAAATTTTTATAGTTTAAAAAAGATACCCTGCCCGGTTGGCATTGGGAGAAATATGCCTTTTTTTTCTTTAAAAAACTTATCTATGCATTCTCTCGTCTCATGGTAACCCTGATGTGCGTAATCGTCAAAAAGAATAATTCCTCCTGAAAGAACGCGATCAAAAAGGTACTCAAGCACAGCATTAGTCGCAACTGAGGAATTCAGATCGATATGTAGCCATGATAAATCTGGTGGGTTTTTCCCTTCTTCAAAGGATTCTGGAAGATACCCCTTGATATAGGTTACATTATCCTCAAACTCCGCCAAATTCCTCTGTGTATTTTTGATTTTCAAAAAGTCATAACTGCCAACAAGAGATTTTTCAGTCTCGGTTATTGTGTCGCTTCTCATAGTTTCCCATGCGTCATATAAATAGCCGTGAAAGTTCCCGTTGGCCCTCATTGCGTTAAGGGCAAAAATGGTGCTCAACCCATCGCAAACGCCGCACTCAGCAAGATTCTTCAATCCACTAGAAGTAGATTTTGCTGCATAACATGCAGACCAATAAACCACATAGTTTCTCCAACCAAGCCGTTGAAGTTCTCTTATCACATCATACTCCTTATCGTTGAAAATTGTGAGTCGAAATTTTCCAGTGGAAACGGCTTTTAACAGCCCTTCTTTTACTTCTTGAAAACTGGTATCAATTTCGCTAAGACCCGCACTCCAAGGAGGAGTACTTTCCGTCGTCATCCCCCAACCGGAAAACTTGGGGGGAGTAGCTCTACCGAGGAGGCGACTGATGCCGCTAAATCTCATATGCAACTTAGGACGATTGTAAATATAGTCTGCGATTTTCTTTAATGGCATAATATTTGAAGCAAAATGCAGTATTTTCGTATTAAGCGAGCTGATAATTAAAACGATTGGAAGTAAGGGATTTAATTTCTTCTAGGTAATTTGGATTTGTCACAATAACTGTCGAGTTTGGGGGGATTATTTCCATTGCCTCATGCGGAGCAAGAACTTTAAGTCCTGTAACAGCCAGATATTTCCCTTGTTTTGAGGGGTTAATATCAACAATGAAATCTATTGGAGTTCCAGTTCTATTCATAAAAATCGAAAAAATAACACCTTTGGAGGCTGCACCCCAAACAACTATCTGAGAAGACGCGTCCTGCAGTTTTTGTTTAGCAAGCTCTTGTTTGTTACGTTCCAGACCATCGGTAAAATTTTTTGGGAAGGCAAATGGAATACCGCTGTATGCTGGAACCCTCAAT
>CAIJRY010000074.1 GCA_903823215.1 uncultured Spartobacteria bacterium | reverse complement strand
TCCGTCCACAGTGTACACTCCAGACACCTGATTTATCTCTTCGGAGGGGACCCCCGCCAGACGGATGGTCAGTTGATCCCCGCTTCGCAGGGCCACATCGTCAGCATGACAGGGGAGAACTCCTGTCACCAGAAATGCCACAATTCCAGCAAAGATAAGAATTTTTTTCATAAACGTCCCCAGCAAATTAATATTCTCCCGTGGTTGGGTTTTCATCCACGGTTCCTGTGGATTTATTTTCTTCGGCCACCCTCTTGGAAGGTTGCCCCGGTGAGGTCTTGGGACTGTAATACTGATAGTAGCTCGTGTAGTATTCGTAGTACTCATCGTGTCGGGTATCCGTATTATTGAGGACACAGCCGATAATATTGGCCCCCACATTGACCAATCCCTGCTTCACCCGCTGAAGCATGGATCGGGGAAAGCGACGGTGCTGAACCACTACGATGGTCATATCAACGGCACTCGCAATCACGGAGGCATCACTCACTCCAAGAATCGGTGGCGAATCAAAGAAAATCACATCGTAATCGGTTTTTACCTGATGGATCAGGTCGATCATGCGCTGGGAATTGAGAATGCCGACAGCGTCAATGGGAAGCCGACCACTGGGCAGCAGCGAAAGATTTTCCACCGGAGTCTTGAGGACCAGAGGATCAAGCGGGATATCGGTGGTGAGGTAATCCGAGAGTCCCTGTTCATTGGTCGCACCAAAGAAGCGATGCTGGGAAGGGCGCCGCAAGTCGGCATCGACAATCAAGGTCCGATAACCTCCATTGGCAAAAGTGAAAGCCAGATTATTGAGGGTTGTTGATTTACCCTCTCCTGCTCCACCGCTCACAAGCGTCAGCGTCTTTGCATCGGGAGACTTGCGGTTGAATTCAATGTTCGTGCGCATGATACGATATCCTTCGGCATCGGGGCAATCGGACGGTGCGTCCTTGAGCAAGGCCACATCCCGGGGGATGACGGCAAGAACGGGAACTCCAAGGGCCGACTCCACATCCTGCATGGTCTTGACACTGGTATCGAGATATTCGATCAGAAAGGCGAGTCCAACACCCAAAGCCAATCCCACTACCACGGCGATGATCATGTTCTGGGCAACCTTGGGCTTTGCGGGGAAATCAGATACTTCGGCTTTTTCCCAGATAGTGGCGGGACTCTGCGGCATGGCTCTCTGCATGGCCTCAGTGGAATATCGGGCCTCTGCCGATTCAAGGATGCGCTTGGCCTTCAGGTATTCATTTTTAGCCTGATGATACGCCATGCCTCCTGTTTTGGCCTGCTGCTGTTTCGTCCGGGACTCGGAGAGTTTCAGCTCCATCGCCTCCAGTGATTTCTGGGAAATCTCCAAGTTGGAGGCAAGCGACTTGCGGAGATTAGTGATCTGATCCTGCAACTGACTCAGATAGACGTTTTTCTTGGCGCGGAGGGACTGAACCGTCGGATGGTTGGGGCCGAGTCCCGAGGCCAACATGTGAGCCTCATCGGAAACGGCAGCCCCGTACTGGGGAAAAATTTGCGAAATCGTTGCATCGTCCATCTCGAAGGTCTTCAGGCTTCGTATGATCTGGTCATCGGTCATCTTTTGAATCTGCTCCTGCTTGGAGCGCAGGGTCGCCACCTTGATTCGCATATCGTTGACCTGGCT
>CAIJRY010000073.1 GCA_903823215.1 uncultured Spartobacteria bacterium | reverse complement strand
TCGTCCAGAGAGGCAAAGCGTTTACACTGAGTAGTCTTGACAAGAAGTTCACCGAAACTTACAAACTAAACGATTTTTCCAATGATGGTATCCTTCTTGGAAAAGATGGTAAGACCTATACCATCAGGGCTTCAAGCCCTGTATCAACCCCCACACCATCGACGACCCCTTAGTCTTCTTTTTCCAGAGCCCGCCTCGTTCCTCTCTTTTCCCGTGACTCATCCTTTCGATCCCCTAATCCCAGAGCGGAAAGCAACAGCCCTATCTCTCAAGCCGAGGTCTCATCGTTTCCGCGCAATAGTGACCCCAGTTATTGGGTTCCTCTCCTTTGCTTCACTCATCCATGCCCAACAGAGCGGTGTTGTCGGTCAATCGGAACGCGAAATCCACATTCTTCAGGAGCGTAGCACTTGGGCAGAGTCGCAGACCGCCAAGGCGGCTTCAGCACTCTCCAGTAACGATTTTGAGTCTGCCTTTGCACTTTCCAAGAGTGCTGTCGATGCACTTCCTGCCGGTGGCGAAGCCTCGCAAGGACTCAGAAATCTCTCGATGGAGACCTTCTCCAAGGCGGCACTTGCCCTTGCTAAACAGCGTATTTCGGAAGGTCGTTATGAGGATGCCGAGTTAGTGGTCGCCACTGCCACGGAGAAACCATACAACTCGACCTACGGACCTTTATTGGGACTACAGGCTCAGCTACGCGATCCCAACCAGTTCAATCGCACCATGACCCCGGGCTTCATCGCCAAGGTGGAGGAGGTCAAACAGCTTCTTAGCGAAGCTCAAGGACTCTACGCTTCCGGTCGCTTCAATGCAGCATTTACCGACTACGAAAAAGTGCTCAACCTCGATCCTAATAATACAGCTGCACGGCTTGGGATGGAGCAGGTGAACAAACAACGTTCGGACTATGCCTCCGAGGCTTACAATGAACGCCGCGCCCAAATGCTGGGGGATGTCGCCCACGCCTGGGAGTTGCCTGTTCCAAAGTTTAACTCAGGAGCCTCCACAATCGTTGAACAAAGCCCTATCGACATGAAGGGCAATGCCAGCATCAGCCGCAAGCTCCAGGAAATCAGGATTCCTCAACTTTCCCTTGCTGACGAAACAGTCCGTGAAGCCATCGACAAATTACAAAAGAAATCACGCCAACTTGACACCACGGAGACCGATCCCTCCAAAAAGGGCATCAACATCGTCCTGAAGCTGGATCCTAGCAAGGAAGCCTCATCCGATGGTGGAACTAAAATCAATCTCGCGCTGACGGATATTCCGCTTGGCGAAGCCTTGAAATACATCGCATCCGCTGCCAACCTGAAGGTGAAAATCGAGCCTTATGCCGTCGCGATTGTTCCCCTCTCGGAACCCACGGAAACCCTGATCACAAAAGAATATAACGTGCCGCCGGGTTTCGTCTCCAGTGCACCTGCATCGGCGGCACCGGCAACCGCAGCACCCACGGCAGGTCTGCCTTCTGCAACAGTAGGCTCTTCCGGGGCAAAACAAGTGCTGGAATCGCAGGGTGTGACATTTCCACCAGGAGCCACAGCCACCTATCTGGCCTCCAGCAGCAAGTTGATTGTCAGAAATACTCAAGCCAATCTGGATGTGGTCGACATACTCATCGAACAGTCTCAGGATACCCGACCCAGTCAGATTGAGGTCACCTCACGCTTCCTTGAAGTACAGCAGAACAACCTTCAGGAACTAGGTTTTGACTGGCTCATGGGAGCCATCAATCTCCCCGCCGGGAGCGGAGTCTATGGGGGAGGAGGCACTGTTGGCAACCAGACTGCTAATACGGGAACTTATCCCTTCAATTCAGGAGGAGCTCCTGTAGGTTCGATTAATGGCACAGGCACTGGAAATCTGACGGCTGGCAACAGAACAGGTTCGGCCGCAATTTCGGCTAATGCTCTCGATGCGCTTCTCTTCCCGACAGTGGGGGGACCAGCGGCCGGGGTGCTTGCTCTGGCCGGTATCTTCACAAATCCCCAGTTTCAGGTTGTCCTTCGTGCGGTGAATCAGCAGAAGGGCATCGATCTCGTTTCCGCCCCTAAAGTGACCGTAACCAGCGGTCACGCAGCGACGATTAATATCTCTAGAAAGTTCCCCTATCCGAAAACCTATTCCCCTCCTCAGATTCCTGCGACACAAGCCGCGGGAACCGTCAATCCTGTAACCCCTGCTACTCCCACGGACTTTGAAACCCGTAAAGTTGGTGTTCAGTTGGAGGTCACTCCTACCTATGACACGGCTCAAAATACCATTGATCTACGCCTGTCACCGCAGATTATCGAATTTGAGGGCTTCGTCAATTATGGCACCCCGATTAGCACGATCGCACCGGTCACAAGTCTAAACGGCTTACTTCAGATTGGCACTAGAACGGTACTCCTGACTGAAAATGTGATCGACCAGCCAGTGTTCAGCCTCCGTCAGGTTGATACCCAGGTAACCATTTACGATGGACAGACGGTTGTTCTTGGGGGGTTGATGAGGGAGGATGTGCAGAAAGTTCAGGATAAAACCCCCATCATGGGTGATCTTCCTCTGGTAGGGTCGCTCTTCAGGAGTTCTTCGAACCAGCGCATCAAGCGAAACCTTCTCATTTTTGTGACGGCTGGACTTCTCGATTCTAGTGGCCAACCCCTGGTCAGGGAGATCGAAAATAATCAGGAAGTTTTGGTTCCCAGTGCCAAAGCCGTCAAATCAGAGGCAGTCCCGGGAGATGCCTCCACCGCTTCAACCCGATGACCAAGCATCACTCCATTGTTTCTCGACTTCCCGTGTCCACCCAATTCCATTCTTCTGCATTGGTTCATTTTCTTTGCAATAAGGGTATTCCAACTTGCCTGCTATCATTAGCGTTACTGCACCCCGACCTGCTTCATGCGCAAAACGCATCCTCTCAGATTTCCCCCTCCCTTGCTTCAGCAAATGAACGGGCTGTTGTCAGAAGTCAGGCAAGCCTGCTTCAGGCACAGTCACTGATGAAAAATGCCAAGGAGAAACTCTCCCAGCATAACTTGGAAGGTGCCTACGTCGATGCAGTCAATGCTCTTGCATTGACCCCCTCGGGATCTGCGGCGACAAAAGAACGGCGGGAAATTGTCTCCGATTACACTTACATTGCCTTGAGCTATGCTAGGGAAATGATCCAGAAAGGGCGCTATCAGGATGCTGAAAGTGCCGCAAAATCAGTTCTTGAGGTTGGGGTGAATCCGGGAAACAAAGCAGCCGTCAGGCTTCTCTCCGATTTGGAGCAGCCGGAAATTTTTAACAAGACGGTCACTCCTAAATTTGCCACCCAACGCGACGAGGTAGTGAGACTGCTTCGTGAAGCCAACGGCCTGACTCAGAGCGGTCGTTACGGTCTGGCCATGAAGCAGTATGAGGCTGCCCTTGTGATCGATCCCTACAACACGGCGGCACGCAAGGGAATGGAAGAGATCCATCATGCTACAACCCAATACGCCGACGAGGCTTACAATGAAACGCGCAGTCGGATGCTATGGCAGATTGAAAAAGCCTGGGAACGCCCACCTCATAAGAGCAAGCAGGGTCGCTCTACCGAGTCTGTTGGTCGCCAGCAAGATCTCCGAGGAACAGACCAGATCGTCGCGAAGCTCAACTCGATCAACATTCCCAAAATCGATCTGACGGATACTCCCATCAGTGAAGCCGTGGAGTATCTCAAGCAAAAGAGCATGGAGCAGGATCCTTCCAAGAAAGGAGTGAATATTTTCCTGAAACTCAGTGATCAGAACCCGACGGTCTCTGCGACCAACTCCACTGCTGGAGTCTCGACTAATCCTGCAGCTCCAGCCGCCTTGAATACCGAGCCAAAAATCACACTGGCTCTCTCCCATGTGCCATTGTATGTCGCTCTTGATTATCTGAGCAAGATGGCCAATCTGAAACTTAAGATCGATCCCTATGCGGTATCGATCGTCCCGCTTACAGAACCCACGGATATCCTTGTGACGAGGGAATACCAGGTTCCGCCCGATTTCATTCCTCCCAAACCGCTTGATTCCGGAGCAGGACTTCCGCAAGCCGGAGCTGCTGCCAGCACCGCAAATCAGCCGCGTGTGGCGGCGCGGATGAATGCGCAGGATTATTTTACCTCGTTGGGGATCGATTTCCCAACTGGTGCCAGTGCCAATTATCTTTCGCAGGGAAGTAAGCTGGTTGTTCGCAATACCCGTGACAATATTGATCAGATTGATGCCTTGGTGGATGCAGCCATGGGAAAAGCCCCTTCGCAGGTCGAAATCACCACAAAATTTCTTGAAATCAACCAGAATAATCTTCAGGAGCTTGGTTTCGATTGGCTCCTAGGGCCTTTCAGCACCGGAGGTGGTGTGTACGGAAGTGGTGGTGGTGCCGTGGGAACAAGTGCCAACTATCCATTCGGCAATCCCATGGGTGGAGGTGCAGACATGAACACTGTGGGAGCAGTTCGCTCTGGAAGCACCGCAATCTCAGGAAACTCAATTGACGCACTGATTGCAGGTGCTGGTGCGGTAACCGGTCCGGCACCGGGTATTTTCAGCATCGCAGGGATTTTCAACGATCCCCAATTTCAACTCGTCATCCGTGCACTCAACCAGAAGAAGGGGATCGACCTGATGGCAGCTCCCAAAGTCACCACAAAAAGCGCTTCTCCTGCGACGGTCAAAGTCATTCAGGAATTTATTTATCCAAATACATTTACACCGCCACAGATTCCAGCTGCAACCGCCGCGGCAAGTAATTCAACGATTAGTATTCCCCCTACAATTACTCCCTCATTTCCATCAACATTCAAGATGGAGCCTATCGGTGTGGTTCTGGATGTAAAACCAACCATTGCATCCGATGGATACACGATCGATATGGAGCTTCACCCTCAGGTGACAGACTTCGACGGATTCATCAATTATGGGTCTCCCATACGATCGGTTTCATACACCAATCAGTTATTGCCTATCCCGGGCCAATATCCCTATTCGAGTATTCTTACCACCAACACCATTAATCAACCTGTCTTCTCTTTGCGTGATGTCACGACCACAGTTACTGTACAGGATGGTTCGACGGTTGCTCTCGGTGGACTGATCCGTGAGGATGTTCAGAAAGTGCAGGATAAGATACCTTTCTTGGGCGACATACCAATGGCGGGACGCCTTTTCCGATCCGATGCCGATCAAAAAATCAAGAGGAACCTTGTGATCTTTGTCACGCCCAGAATTCTGGACGCTGAAGGGAAGCCCCGCCGTGACGAGACAGAGGAACCTGAAATCGTGACTCCGATTGGGTTGCCTCAGGATTTACCCCAACCAACGGTCAGTTCAGCAATACTCAGAACCAAATAAATCACCCGAATTCCGGGTGCAAACAGGGTAAGCAGATCTATGCCGGCTCTCGCTATCACAGGATCAATAGGTAGTGGAAAGTCACTCGTTTTAAGAGCACTTGGTCACCTTCTTCCTGCAGTGACCTTCTCAGCCGACGAAGAAAACAGGCGTCTCTTGGATGAAGATTCGACGGTGAAGCAACTGATTCAAAATCAATTTGGTAAAAGCATTTACTCACAAGATGGAAAAGCCGATCGTAAGGCCCTCTTTTCTCTCATCAGCCAGGATTTCTCAGCTCGCACCTTGCTGGAATCCATTCTCCATCCACGTCTTCAAGCTCTCTGGAAACCACCAGCGGAGAAATTTTCACAAGACCCAAAATCATTTTTCATCGCTGAAATACCTCTTCTTTACGACAAACATCTGGAAGTCTTCTTTGACAAGACAATCGTTGTTGGGTGTTCTGATAGAATCCGCGGTGAAAGACTTCAACAATTGCGTTCCATCTCAGCAACCGAAGCCGCCGCTTGGTTAAAGATTCAGCTATCACAGGATTTAAAAGCCGTCGAAGCCGATTACCTACTCTGGAACGATGGATCGCTGGATCTGATCCATCAACAAATCAACATTTTGGCATCCCGCTTGCATCAATTATGACTCAGCCTTCCGTGACGGAATCACAGATTTCAGAATCCTCATTGGACAGGAATGCGCTGCAATCTGATCCGCCCAACACTTCCGTTCCCTTTGATACACCTCCCCCTCTTGAACTGGCTTCTCTTCAGCGCCTAAGTCATGCAGATCTTCTCACTCTGGCAAAAGAGAAAAATTTGCCCGTTTACCATGACTCCTCGAGACATTACCTGATTCTTGATCTGGCTCGGGATCATCTGAAGAGAAATGGAATTCTCTCTGCCGGCGGCATTCTTGAGTTTGCCACGGATGCACCGACCTTGAGATCACCGATCGTCAATTTTCAGCCGACCCCTTGTGATCTCATTCTGCCAGTTCCTCTCCTGAGACAGTATGAACTCCGCCCCGGGCTTCACTTGGAGGGAACAGTCCGACTTCTTGGAAACCGCAAACTTGGCATCGAGAATCTCACAAGTATTGAGGGTATCCCTGTGGAGGAATGGAAGAGTCCCGTAGAGTTTGACAAACTGACCGCCATGTTCCCGAATCGCAGGATTTATCTGGAGCAAACAGCTGCCATCAATCTCACTGCGCGCGCCGTCGATCTGATTTCCCCTCTAGGCATGGGACAACGCGGTCTTATCGTGGCTCCTCCCCGTGTCGGCAAGACAATGATGCTCAAAAGTCTGGCTCTTGCCATCCGATCCAACCATCCAAAGATCGATCTGATGCTTCTCTTGGTCGATGAGCGTCCAGAAGAAGTGACTGATCTACGCCGGGCGCTTGATTGCGACATCTTCAGCTCCACCTTCGATGAGCCGACTTCAAGACATGTGCAAGTCTCGGAGATGGTCTCTGAAAGGGCTAAGCGTCTGGTGGAACTGGGGCGTGATGTTGTGATTCTCGTGGACAGCATCACGCGGCTCTCCAGGGGTTATAATAACAATATGCCAGGAAAGGGGCGCACCATGAGCGGAGGCGTGGATTCCGGTGCGCTTGCCCGGCCAAAAAAGTTTTTCGGCTCCGCTCGTAATGTGGAAGAGGGGGGGAGTCTCACGATTCTCGCCACGGCCCTTGTGGAAACTCACAGCCGTATGGACGATCTCATCTTTGAGGAATACAAGGGCACGGGAAACATGGAGATTCACTTGGATCGTTCCATCATGGAACAGCGGATCTTTCCCGCCATTCATATCACCAAATCGGGAACACGAAGGGAGGAACTTCTGCTTCACCCCGATGAATACGATCGTGTCACTCTGCTTCGCAGGCAACTTGCGGAACTTCCTGCAGCTGAAGCGATGGAAATACTTGTACTCAATTTGGAAAACACCAAAACCAATGCGGAGTTACTCCTTCAGGGACTCAAGGGCCTCTGACATTGCGATCAGATGTCTGAGGGTGCGGGATTAATCAACTCCGTCGGCCTTATTAAACCGCAGGCTTGATAGATCCGACAGATCATAAATCCTGCCACGCCCCCCCCAAGATGGGCAAGGTGCCCGATTCCCCTCTCGATCCCAAAGAGCCAGAAGAGAAATGATCCGACAATCACCAACCACCCCAAGGTTGAAGCTTTCATTCTCACCGGAATGATGAAGAAAATGAGCGCGGTGATCTCCAACCGCGGCAGTAAAGTTGCAAATCCCACAAGCAGTGCACACACTGCTCCCGAAGCTCCGATGAGCACGCCTTCATGCGAGACAAGCGTTTGAAGCAACCCACCCACCAGAGCCCCGCCAAAAAAAAGGCCCAGGTAGCAGATGCCCCCCAGCATCTCTTCCAGCAACGGCCCCGTGAACCACAGCCCCACGATATTGACGAGGAGATGAAAAGGGCTGCCATGAAGGAATGCGTAGGTGATCAACTGCCACCATGCTCCGCCCATCAGCCCGTCACTGCTTAGAGCCAGAATCGGCACGAGCGATGCAGGCGGAAAGAAATTCTTATAAATTTCTTCTGTCAGGAAGAAGGCAACATTGATTCCAATCAAAATCAGCGTCACTGGAGATCCACGAAAACGATCCATGCTTATGATACGCGTGGCGCTGACGGAGCTAAAACCGGGAGAATACCCCGCTCGAGAGTGACCTGGAGTGGGAGATAGCCCACCATCTCGCCATCCAATTCATAGGGCACGGGATCGTGAGAGGTAAGGGAAAGCGACTCGGACTGAAAATATTCGACATCATCGAGATTGGTATGCTGCTCCATGAGGATGGCCTGCATGTAACGAAAGAGATCCCAAGGACTCTGGTTTTTAAAAATCAACACATCAAGTAGACCATCGGTCTGGGATCCTTGACGAAACATCTTAAATGGTCCTCCGTAGAAGCGGCCGTTTCCAAGTAGAACAAATGACCCCGTGCGCATGACTCCGTTCTCACATTCTATCGAAATCGGTGGCGGTTTTTCACCCGCGACTTGGGCCAGTGAGACAAGATAACTGAGGGGGCCGAGTGCTTTTTTTGATTCCCGGGTCGTCCGCCTTACCACCTCGGCATCGAGACCCACCCCCGCTAGCTGGACAAAACATCTTGATCCGGCACGGGGAAGATCGAGTTGCCGGATGCTTCCCTCCTGGATGATTGCCCATGCTTTCTCGAGTGAATTGAGGGGGATACCCAGCTCCACGGCAAAGACATTCATCGTTCCGACCGGCAGTATTCCGAGTGTTGCCTCGGGCTTCTTCCCTGCATTATTTCCAGCCATCCCATTCACCACTTCGTTGATTGTTCCATCACCGCCAGCTGCAATGATCGTAGTATAGCCCTCCTGAACGGCAGTCCTGGCGAGTTGCTCACCATCTCCAGGCATCGCACTGAGGCGTATTTCAGCACCATTGGTCAGCACCTTGAGCCGATCGATAAGACGGGCCGCCTTATCGCTCTGTGCTGCGGGGTTTAAAATAATAAGGGGATTTTTCACGGTTGCAGATACTAAAAAATAAAGGGAGGGCCTGTATGTGGAGCAACTTGAAGCTGCACGCAACGCAGAAATAGCAGAATTTCTCATCCTGGGATAAAAGCCAAGAGGTCCCTTGCGATTTGGTTGCTGCTTCCGTAGCTTATCCGGGTGAGACCGAGCCCCAAGCCCCTCATTCCGATCGTCATCATTCTGCTGCCTGTTCCTCTCCTGCTACTACT
>CAIJRY010000072.1 GCA_903823215.1 uncultured Spartobacteria bacterium | reverse complement strand
GCGATACTCTCACCGGAGTCCGCCTGCCTCAGGATACGGATTTTCTCTTCTGTCGTGTACTTCTTGCCTTTCATGTCTTTTTGGGTTGGTTATCCCAAAAGACTAACACACCAACTGGCTCAAATCCGCTGAGTCACGTCAAATTCTGATCTCTATGTGGGATACAACGGCAGTAGTAACAGTCTCTCCATTTCCAATGGAGCTGATGTTTGGGTATCGGGTTGTAACTATGGAGCGGTGATCGGGTATGGGAGTAATTCCTCCGGTAACTCAGTGTTGGTAAGTGGATATGACACGAATGTCGGGGCTTCCTCTCTTAATGTCGGGGCGAGCAGCGGCGGAACTTTCAACGGGGCGGATCTGTTTGTTGGTTATAACGGGAGCAGCAATAGTCTGGTTCTCTCCAATGGTGGTCAGGCGTTCGTGAGTGGTTCTAACTACGGAGTAGTGATTGGGTATGGGAGCAATGCCTCGGGCAACTCAGTAGTGGTCACAGGAATCAATCCCTACGGGACCGCATCTACTTTGACGACCGCGATGGATCTTTATGTCGGCATTGATGGATCAGGCAACAATCTGACCATTTCCAACGGGGGCGTCGTCTCCATTGCTGATTTGAATGGCAACATTGGGACGGTGATCGGATTGAATGCCGATTCTTCAAACAACTCCATTCTGGTGACGGGAAGCAACTCCGTGCTGACCAATGCACACGATATGATTATCGGCAACGACGGATCCGGCAACAGTCTTACGATTTCCAGCGGGGCGACTGTTGGTTCCTACTATTTACAAACTTATGGCACGGTGATCGGCTTTAATGGGGACTCTTCGAATAATTCTGTCCTTGTGACCGGAAGCAATTCGACTTGGATCAATAGGCAACTGATTGTTGGTCAAAATGGCACTGGCAACAGCGTTTCCGGGAACTCAATGGTGATTTCTAACGGAGGCACGGTTTCCGTGTCAGGCGACGAATTAATCGGTTTTCAGTATGCCATCGGTAACTCGGTGCTGGTCACTGGTCAGAGTTCCCTTTGGACGAACTCCGGAAGCCTCACCATTGGAAATAGTTCTTCAAGCAGCAATTCGATGACCATTTCTAACGGGGGCATGGTTGTGGTGGCAGGCAGCGTAATCATTGGTAACGACTCATCTTCATCGAATAACTCAGTGCTTGTGACTGGAATGAACTCGCTTTGGAGCAACAGTGGTAATCTTACGGTCGGCTATGATGGCAGCGGCAACAGTCTGGTGATTTCAAACGGTGGATCTGTTTTCAATGCCACGGGCTATGTCAGCTTCACGACCAATGCCGCCAACAATTCTGTCTTGGTCACCGGTACCAACTCCTCGTGGGTTTCTACGGGAGATCTCTTTGTCGGTTACGCAGGTAATTCCAATCATCTCGTGATTTCTGCCGGTGGTTTTGTCTCCGATGTGAATGGATACGATGATTTCGTCAGCCGCAACGACGCCTTCAACTCGGTGCTGGTGACCGGCAACGGCTCCACATGGAGCAACTCCGGAAACCTCACCTTCGGCTATCAGGGGCACGATAATGCCCTGGTGGTTTCTAACGGTGGCATCGTCACGGTCGGTAATACCATTTCGATTGGGGATCAGGCCGTGGCATCAAACAACAGCATTCTTGTGACCGGGAGCGGTTCCCTGCTGACCAATGCAGGGACACTTTATGTCGGTAACAGCGGCTCAGCTAATAGCCTCACGATCTCCAACGGTGCTACCGTTTACGCCGCCGGTAATGGAATATCCTATCTGGGAAACGGCACAAACTCATCCAACAATTCCATCCTGATCACCGGTTCCGGTTCCTTGCTCAATAATACTGCTGATCTGATGGTCGGTTACAGTGGCTCCGGCAATATGTTGATCATTTCCAACGGAGGCACATTGTACACCTCTTCTAATGGGGTTATTGGTGCAAGTTACATCGGCTTGGATGCCACCTCAACTAATAATAGCGTCCTGATCACTGGGGCCGGATCTGTTTGGAGTAATTCGGGATCACTTGTTCTAGGCGGTGGCGGTGGTGGTACTCTGACCGTGGCGAATGGAGGTTTGTTGACTTCATATGGCATGACGATTGCAGGTGGGACAGGATCATCCGGAACTTTAAATATCGGAACCCTCGGTGGCAGTGATACGGCCGGGACGATCAGCACTCCAACCATTGCTTTTGGCCTCGGTTCAGGTGTTATCAACTTTAACCAGAGTGATACAGCCACTCTTACCAGCTCGATCTCAGGAAACGGATTGGTCAATCAACTTGGCTCTGGAGTGAGTATCCTCTCTGGCTCCAACAACTTTACTGGGGTGACCACGATTAGTGCAGGGACATTGCAGGCAGGAAGCAGCAATGCGCTTGGCGCCAGTGCTGTGAATCTGGGAGGAGGAAGCCAAAGCGCCACCCTTGCTCTGGGAACCAACCTGAGCATTGTCTCCCTGAACTGGCAAAGCAACGGCGTGCTGGCACTCACTCCGGGCAGCCAGATCCTGAGCGTCACTGGAGCCATGACCAACGCGGGTGGGGGGGGCTTGAACTTCGTCAATCCGGTCCTGAACAACGCGACCAATGTGCTCTTGAACTTTGGAAGCCAGAGCGGATTTACAACCAACAGCTTCAGTATCGTGGGAGGTGGAGTCCAAGGGTACTCCTTCCTGCTCACGAGTTCCAATCTCTCTGCCTACATCGCACCGACAGCCAACCTGATCATCTCCACCAACATCACCATCTCCTCCACGCTTCAGATCGGAAGCCTCACACTTAATAACAGAGGAAGTGCTTCGGTGAATGGCGGGGGCACCCTCAACTCATCGTCTGGAGTGACGGTGAATACGGGAGGCAGTCTTAGTGACAGTGGCACCATCAATACGCCGAGCGTTACCGTGAACGGAGGGAGTGCCAGTATCCAAAGCGGAGCAACCCTCAACTCTTCCAATGGAGTCTCCATCTCCAGCGGCACCCTGACCAATAGCGGAGTCATCAACACCCCTCTGCTCACCGTCCAGCAGGGAAGTTTTTCATTGATCGAAGGCACCCTCAACGGTTCCCTGAGTATCGGTCAGGGCGGTTCCTTTTTCATCGATCCGGCTGTGGTGAACGGCAATGTCACCAACTCAGGATCGATGGTGGTTCTTGGAACCAACTTCATCAATGGCAACCTTGTGCTCACCGGTTCCTCCTCACTTCAAATCAATGCAAGTTCCCTTCTGAGTATGAGCGGATCGGCCACCTTGGGAGGTAGCCTCATCTTCACCAACGCTCTGCCCTTCGGTACCAAGACAACGATCCTCACGGCATCGGGCATCTATGGCAGCTTCTCCTCCATCGTGGCTGCACCGGGAGAGAGAGGTCGACTCCTCCTCCAAGGTAACAACGCAAACATCCTCATCGCTCCACAGAGCTATACCCAAGTGGCGGCTAACCAGAACCAGACCAATGTGGCCACGGCTCTCAATAGCTTTATCCCAGCTCTCAGCGGTGATCAACTTGTGGTCTCCACAGCCCTTGATTCACTGACTGCTGGCCAATATCAACAAGCCTTCAACGCCATCATGCCGAGCATCTACCAGAGCCTGAGCACGACAGCCTTCAATCTGGCCAATGCCCAGAACCAGGAACTCATCCAAAGGCTCTGGGGAGTACGCATCGCAGGAACGGGATTTAGCATGAGCGGCTTTGCTGATAACACCCCGGTGATCGAAGGAGAGGGAGATGGCAAGGGAGTCCTAGACAGCAGAAAGGACATCCTGCGCCCCGGTGCCGACACTCATTGGGGGATGTTCGTGGATGGGAATGGTATCTTTGCCGTGGCCAACAGCGGCAACATGCTGCCCAACTACAACAGCCAGAGCGGAGGCGTGACCACGGGCTTCACCTACAAGTGGAACGACAATTTCGGCACCGGCATCTATGCCGGCTATGAGGGGAGTTACACCAAGTACAACGGCGGCAGCCAGATCAGTGATAACTCGGTGAGATTCGGACTCTTCGGTACCTACGGACAAAAGAACTCCAAAGGAGAAGCAGTCGGCTTTTACGCCGATGCACTCGCCGGAGGAGGCTACAATAACTATCAGGTGACCCGGAATATCAACTTTACTGGGCTTAACAGGACGGCCACCAGTTCACCGGGAGCAGGGGAACTCGATACGATGCTGGCCACCGGCTATGATCTGAAAAAGGGGAGCTGGACCTATGGCCCGACAACCAGTCTGCAATACACCTACTCCGGAGCCAATGCGGTGAATGAAACCGGAGCCCAGAGTCTGAACTTCGCCTCAGGAGGCTGGAATACCTCCAGTATGATTTATAGCCTCGGGGGACATGTGGCCTATAGCTATCAGGCCAATCCGAATCTGTTGCTCGTTCCTCAGATCAGTCTCTCCTGGCAGCATGAGTTCCTGCAGAATCCCTACTCAATCAATGGCTCTATCGGAGGAAGCAGTCCTGGCTTTTCCAATACGAGTTCAACTCCCCTGAGAGACACACTTTACACAGGGGTGGGCGTCACTCTGGAGTACAAGCATAGGTGGAATACTTCCCTCTTTTACAATGCCTCGGCGGGCAATGCGAATCTCACGAGCCAGAATATCTTCTGGAGCGCAGGCGTGAAGTTTTAGTCTTCGCAGATTTCTCGGATTGCAGATCGTAGGGCCGCTACGGACTGCTTAATCTGCTCTTGCGTGGTGCAAAGAGGGGGCATCAGCACGAGGGTGTCAAGGATCGGGCGGGTGAGCAGACCGTGCTTCCGCGCTGCTTTGCAGATTCGGGCTCCGGTCAGTTGCTGCCATGCAAATGGAGTGCGGGTCACCGGGTCACGCATGACTTCGATGCCCGCGATGAAGCCGCATTGACGGATTTCAGCCACCCAGCGGAGAGAGCGAAGCGATTCAAGACAGGTGGTAAGGTGTTTGATCTTGGGCTGGAGATTTTCCAACGACTTTTCCTCTGTGAAGAGATCGAGATTTGCCAGGGCGGCGGCGCAGGCAGGGGGATTGGCCGTGTAGCTGTGTCCGTAGTAGAAGGTCTTCTGTTCCTCGTGAGTACCAAGAAAAGCGTTGTAGATTTCCTCGGTCACCAAGGTGGCCGCGAGGGGGAGGATGCCTCCTGTGAGTCCTTTGGCTAGGCACAGGATGTCGGGAGCGATCTCTTCCCTCTGGCAGGCAAACATAGTTCCCGTCCGTCCAAACCCCGTCATGACTTCGTCGAGAATGAGCAGAATGCCCATGCGATCACAAAAGTCCCGCAGACGGCGCAGCATGCCATCCGGCCAGAGCCGCATCCCGGCAGATCCTTGAATCAGTGGCTCGATGATGACTGCGGCAAGTTGCTCCGGATGACCGAAGGAAGCAAGTTCCGCCATGTCGGAAAAGCGTTCGACAGGAAAATGCATCCCCGAGAAGCGATCAAAGAAAATGCCGATTCCTCCGAGGCTGGCCGCGCCCGCTGTGTCGCCGTGGTAGGCACCAGAGAAGCTAGCAAAACGCGTTCGTTCCGGGTTTCCCCGAAGTTGCCAGTATTGCAGAGACATCTTGAGGGCCACTTCAACCGCTGTGGAACCGTTGTCTGAGAAAAAAACGCGGGTGATGGAAGTGCCCGGCAGGAGTCCTACGAGACGCTCCGCCAGCTCGATGGCCTTGGGATGAGTCGTTCCCAGAAAAGAGGTGTGGTCGAGTGTGGTAATCTGGCGCGAGACGGCATCGACGATCCGCGGATGCGAGTGACCATGAATGTTCGTCCAGATCGAACTGTTGCCGTCAATGTAGCTACGACCGCGGCTGTCGGTAAGAGTGGCCCCTGTGGCGGAAACGATGATCAGAGGTTCTTCCTCGCACCATGCCAGTTGTTGGGTGAAGGGGTGCCAGAGATGGTGACGATCGACGGCTGAGAGATGTTCTGTGTCCCAGCCGAGATTCATCGGGGCAGGGAAGCGAGCATTTGTTTGGCCAGTTCAATGTCGCTATGAGAGGCGCGGCGGCGGCGGTATTTTCGATCCAGCACTTCCAGAAATGATTCAAGATCCGCCGCGGGGGGCTTGGTCTTTTTGTTGTCGTAGTATGTCCATGTTTCGACATCTTCCCGCTTACTTTTAAAGCGCCAGAGACCAGCCTCCTTGATGACTCGGATCTCTCGCTTGACTCCATCGTCATCGCGGACGACCCATTCGTGGCAGCTTCTCATAAGATGTGCGGTGGTGATGCGTGGAGGGATTGTTAAGAGAGTATGGCCTTTTTCCAGAAAGATGGTAGTTTTCAGCGCGTGCGCTCCCTCGGGAAGATAATTCTCTATGCCTTTTTGGTCATTTGTTCCGGGGCACTCGTGGCCCCGTGGGCATGGGTATTGATACAATATCTTCCCGCAGATTCCCTGCATGGGTTGATCGGTGAAGTTCAGAGGATGCCTTTTCACCGTTATCTCTCGCGCAGTATCCAGGTTGCCGGGATTGTGCTGCTCTGGCCTTTGCTTCGTTCACTTCATGTGCGTTCTCTTCAGGAATTCGGGCTTTTTCCAAGTCACCTTGGAATTCGGGATTTTTTGACGGGCCTAGCAGCTGGCGTTCCATCGGCATTTTTGCTCAGTGGTGTGACATGGGCATCCGGAGCCTTTGACTTTCATCTACTTTGGTCTCTGAAGGTGGCATGCCGTATTCTTCTTACGGCTGTTGTCGTGGCCATGCTGGAGGAGTTTCTCTTCCGAGGGGTGATCTTGGGATTTCTAAGGCAGTTTCTTTCCCGATGGATGGCGATTGCTATTTCGGCAGTGATTTTTGCCTCCCTTCATTTCTTAAATCTCCCTTCCTCGGGAAAAGAAGTTGTTCCTTCGCAGTGGTGGAGCGGTTTTTCCCTGCTCATTTCGCTCGGGGAGAATCTGCCAGCTTGGCCGATGTCGGCCTGGGCTTTTGCGACGCTCTTTGCTGCCGGAATTTTACTGGCCTGGCTGACGACCCGAACCGGCTCGCTCTGGGCATCGATCGCTCTTCATGGAAGCTGGATTCTGACTCAGCAGTTTTTCAATAGCATGGCCCGATACAGGGATCTCCCTTCGGAGGCCTTTCTGCCGATGGTTGGGCCTGCTCAATGTCACGGAGCGGTTCCGGTGGGATTGGATGCGCTCTTATGTCTCGTGGCGGCGGGGATGATTTCGGCAATTCTGTTGAGAAATCGTCCATGGCCCCGAATCTATACGCGGGTCTCGTGGTGATTCTTGGAACTGACGATTCTGTTCCCAGGAAGCTTTTGAAGGGCTTAAGAAGCCTCCTCTATCCCCCTCATTGCGGCTCCTGCGGATGCTCTCTTGCCGAGTATGATCCTGAACAAACCCTCTGTGAACCATGCCTGGCGAAAATTTTTCCACCTCCTGGCGAAATCTGCAAGGTCTGCTCCCATCCGATGAGGGGACTCCTGCTCTGCCCAAACTGTGAGGGGAGGTTGTGGCATCTGACGGTCATTGTGACCGGCTGCCGTTATGAGGGACTTGCCCGCGAACTTATCCAGCGATTCAAATATGGCCGTGACCAGAGTCTGATGCGTCCTTTGGGGGATCTCATGATGCCGGCACTCCGTGATCCCCGGTTGGCAGGGAAGGAATTCGACGCGATTGTGCCTGTGCCCCTCCATCCCGTCCGGGAACGGGAAAGAGAATTCAATCAGGCCGCCCTGCTCTCCTTGCGTCTTGCCCAGCATCTCAATCTTCCTGTGATGCATCTACTCAAGCGCAATAGGGGCACTTTGCCGCAGGCTGGATTTGACCGTACCAGAAGATTGAGGAATCTTGAGGGGGCCTTCGAACTTACTGGAGGGTTTGACGGGGAAATTCGGCTTTTGTTGGTGGATGATGTGACGACCACCGGTACAACGCTGAATTCCTGCGCCTCCGTCCTCATGCAAGCAGGTGCCGATGAAGTCTGTGCAGTGACAGTGGCCAGAGGGTAGCTCTTACCGTTGTTGACCTAAATTTATTAAGTGCAACCTTGGGGAAATTTATTGCAGAATGAAACCCCATGACGATTTTTAAAAAACCGACCCTTAAATTCTCCGATAAGAAAAAAAGGGAGATGCCCGAAGGGCTTTGGAAAAAGTGTCCCGGTTGCTCGGAAATGGTGCATCATCTTGCTGTTGAGGAGAATCTCAGGGTCTGTCCCAAGTGTGATCATCATTTCAGCATGGGGGCCCATGAGCGCATTTTAACACTGGTGGATGAGGGATCCTTTGAGGAGATCGACGCTTCCATGTCCGCTGTCGATCCGCTTGGGTTCAAGGGGGTGGCAACTTATGAGGAGCGGCTCCAGACTTATCGCAAGAAAACTGGTCTCGTCGACGCGGTTATCACTGGTTCGGGGCTCATGGGTGGACATCCGGTAGGATTGGCCGTGATGGATTTTTCTTTTTTGGCGGCCACGATGGGTTCGGTTGTCGGTGAGAAAATCACCCGTGTTATCGAAGCCTCTACAAAGGCAAAAAAACCGGTCATTATTGTCTGCGCCTCCGGAGGGGCCCGCATGTATGAGGGAATGCTTTCGCTGATGCAGATGGCCAAGACCAGCGGTGCTCTTGCGAGACATGGGGAGGCTGGTCTTCCCTATATCGCAGTGCTGACCAACCCGACCACAGCTGGCGTGATGGCCAGTTTTGCCACCTTGGGAGACATCACCCTTGCCGAGCCGAAAAGCATGATCGGCTTTGCTGGCCCCCGGGTGATCCGTGAGACCACCCATCAGGAACTACCTGCTGGATTCCAAACAGCCGAGTTTCTGCTGGATCATGGGCTGATTGACGAGATTGTCCCGAGGGCCAAGCTCCGTGAGACAATCACGACCATTCTCGGCAATCTGATGGGTTAGAATCTGTCCGTCAGGCCAAGGCTGCTTCTGATGAAATCGGATGTGGATAAGAGTTCTCTCGTCGAATTGAAATGGGGGCGGGGTGACCACAGGATGTACATTCTGAATTAACGCTTTTCTAAGTTATGGCCCCGCATTCCGATCCCTGGAAGTGGCTGAATGATGCCCAGAGCCGCGGCGTTATGCCCGGACTGGAGAGAATGCAACGATTGCTTGCCGCGCTTGGAAACCCCGAACGGGATCTCCGTTCCCTTCATGTGGCCGGGACGAATGGAAAAGGGTCTGTCTGTGCCTTCGCGGAGTCGATCCTGCTGGCTGGAGGTCATCACACGGGATTCTACTCTTCACCACATCTGGTGGATTTTTCCGAACGGATAAGGATTGATGGAAAGCCGGCTTGCCATGAAGAGATGCAAGCAGGGATTGAGAGATTGCAGGTTGCATGCCGTGGCTGGAGAGATGAGGAGTTGCCAACTTATTTCGAATTGGTGACGGCACTGGCCTTCGATCTGTTTCATCGTGCCTCCTGCGATTTGGTCATTCTGGAGACAGGGCTGGGCGGGAGGCTTGATGCCACGAACACAGCTCCCAAAATTGCCTGTGCCATCACGCCGATAGCCCTCGATCATACGGAATGGCTTGGCACAAGCCTCTCTGCAATAGCAAGGGAGAAAGCCGGTATATTCAGAGCAGGAGTTCCGGCAGTGATTGCCTCGCAGGAAGCCGAGGCTCAAGAAGCCCTGCTTCACGCGGCCCGGGAAATTGGGACTCCCTGCACTGTATGTCATGGTCGATTGCCCATGAAAAACGATGGAAGTGATTTTATGTTGGGGCTTCCCGGTACATTTCAACGCGACAATGCCGCACTGGCACTCGATCTGCTTAAGTTGGCGGGATTCGCCATTTCCGAGAAGGAACTCTGTGACGGACTTGCCTCGGTTACTTGGCCTGGAAGATTTCAACATTATGATCGGGATGGTGTGGATCTGGTCTTGGATGGGGCGCATAATCTTCATGCAATCCGGCAACTGGTCATGACATGGCATGAGGAGTTTGGAGATCGTAAGTGCCGACTGATTTTCGGGGCTCTCTCGGATAAGGATCCGCTGGGAATGATCACGATTCTTGAGTCCCTGGCGGAAGAAGTCATTCTTGTGCCTGTTGATTCTCCCAGGTCATTCAATCCTGAACACTATATGGGAAAACTACGGGTGGCTCACCGGTCTTGTGCAAGCCTCAGTGAAGCTCTGGATCTGGTGTCTGCACCCTTGAGGGAGGGCACAACCGGCTTTCAAACCCCAGTTTTGCTTACTGGATCGCTCTTTCTGGTCGGCGAGGCTCTTGCTTTGTGCTCGGGCTGCGGATCGATCCCCCGCAGTCAGTAAAAATGCACCCCCATCGACTGACCTAAGGGCGCAATGTTTTTCCTGATTTATATTTCAGGAAGGGGAACGCTTCAGCTTGTGGGAGATGTCTTGATCACTGAAAATGCACTTTTGACACCCTCGGAATGGTATTTTTAAAAAAAGACAGAAAGAGAAGAAAAAATTGAGAAATGTCGTTGACCCAACACGCCTGAATGACCTACACATTGTGGCCGTCGTCATTCCCTGGCACAACATATAGTGCTTTATGGAACTTTTCCCCAAAAAACCAACACCACTCCCAAAATCCATGGAACCACTCTCAGGACAACTCTCACTCAATGGAGTGGATCCCCTTCAGGGGCGAGAATTCACCGTCCTCAAACGAGATGGACGGAGCGAGTCATTTAACGAGGAACGCATTCGCCTTGCTGTGGAAAGCGCCTTCAAGGCAGACCGTGACATTCCTGCGGATTACCCCCTTCCTCCCGAAGATCATGCTGCTGCGCTCTCCGTGACGAGCGCGGTGGTTCAACGCCTCTTCAGCCGTGCCATCCGCGGAGAAGAACTTGAGATCGAGCGCATTCAGGATGCGGTGGAAGAGGCGCTGATGACTCAGGGCCATGTTCAAGTTGCTCGTCGCTACATCATCTACCGTGAAGATCGCCGCAAAGCCCGTGCGCTTCGTGGGGATCGTGATGTTGCGGGCAACATCCAGGCGGAACTCTATGTCACTCTTAGGGACGGGACACGCGAGACGCTGGAACCGCAACGAATCCGCCGCACCCTGATCCGCGCCTGCCGTGGATTTGAGGATCGTTGCGATGCCCGCGACATGGCTGATGAAACCATGCGCAATCTCTACGACGGAGTGCGTATCGATGAGATTGAGAAAGCGATGATCTTTGCTGCAAAGTCAAGGATTGAGCTGGAACCTGCTTATGGGTATGTCACGGCACGGCTTCTGCTTGATGTGATTTACCGTGAGACTCTTCCTGGATTCCAGCATTATCATGATACTGCGGTGGCCCACGCAACGCGTTTCAAAAGCTATCTGGAAGAAGGGGTTGCTGCCGACCGGATCAGTCCAAAACTACTGGAGTTTGATCTGGATAAGATTGCATCAGCCCTCAAGCCTGAACGCGATCTCCAGTTCAATTACATGGGTCTTCAGACCATCTATGACCGTTATCTCATTCATATAGGGGGTCGTCGCATTGAGTCCCCCCAGTTCTTCTGGATGAGGGTATCGCTCGGGCTTTCCATCAATGAGGGGGAAGAGAAAAACGAGCGGGCGATTGAGTTCTATGAGTTGCTATCCAGCTTCCTCTTCACCTCTTCCACTCCGACTCTCTTCAATAGCGGCACCCTCCATCCCCAACTGAGTTCCTGCTATCTGACCACCGTAATGGATGATCTGGATCATATCTTCAAGTGCATCAGTGATGACGCGAGGCTCTCCAAGTGGGCGGGCGGTCTTGGCAATGACTGGACCAATGTCCGTGGTACCGGTTCCCTGATCAAGGGAACCAACGGAGAGAGTCAGGGTGTGATTCCCTTTCTGAAGGTTGCCAATGATACAGCAGTCGCTGTCAATCAGGGAGGCAAGCGCAAAGGTGCCATGTGTGCCTATCTGGAAACATGGCATCTCGACATCGAGGATTTTCTGGAGTTGAGAAAAAATGTAGGTGACGAGCGTCGTCGTACGCCTGACATGAATACGGCCAATTGGATTCCCGACCTCTTCATGAAGAGGGTTCGTGAAAACGGTCAATGGACGCTTTTCAGCCCGAGCGATGTTTCCGATCTCCACGACCTCTATGGACGAGCCTTTGAAGACCGCTATGCGGAGTATGAAGCGATGGCTGATCGGGGAGAGATTCCACTCTTCAAGCGCGTTGAGGCAGCCTCGATCTGGCGTAAAATCCTCTCGATGGTGTTTGAAACGGGTCATCCCTGGATCACCTTCAAGGATCCTTCCAATCTGCGCTCGCCACAGGATCATACCGGAGTGGTTCACAGCTCCAATCTCTGCACGGAAATCCTGCTCAATACCTCGGCGGACGAAACGGCCGTATGCAATCTTGGATCGATTGGATTGCCCTTGCATATCAAGGATGGGGCGCTCGATCTCGTCCTTCTGGAGAAGACGATCCGCACAGCCATGCGGATGCTCGATAATGTCATCGACATCAACTACTACCCTACGCCCGAGGCCAAGAATGCCAACCTGCGCCATCGTCCCGTTGGTCTTGGTCTGATGGGTTTCCAAGATGCCCTCTACAAAATGAAGATCAGCTATGCGAGCGAGGAAGCCGTCGCTTTTGCCGATCAGAGCATGGAAGCCATCTCTTATTTCGCGATTCTGGCCTCTTCAGAACTGGCCGCAGAGAAGGGAGTTTACGATAGCTTCAAGGGTTCCAAATGGGATCGTGGTTTGTTGCCGATTGATACCATTGATCTGCTCGAAGCCGAACGCGGCATACCTGTCCTGATGGATCGATCCACCACGCTCGATTGGGAGGTTGTTCGTGCCTCTGTGCGCAAGCACGGAATGAGGAACAGCAACACGATGGCCATCGCTCCAACGGCGACGATTTCCAATATCACGGGAGTCGCCCAATCCATTGAGCCAACTTTCAAGAATCTCTTTGCAAAAGGAAATTTGAGTGGGGATTTCACCGTCATCAACAGCTATCTCGTTGAGGATCTCAAGGCCTTGGGTCTTTGGGATCGCAAGATGATCGAGGAACTCAAGTATAATGACGGTTCGATTCTTGGAATCGATCGGATCCCTGAAACCATCCGCGAGATTTACCGGACAGCCTTCGAGGTGGATCCATCCTGGTATATTGAGTGCGCCAGCCGCCGTCAGAAGTGGATTGATATGGGGCAGTCGCTCAATCTCTATATTGCTGCGCCAAATGGACGCAGGCTCAATGATATGTATTTTCATGCTTGGGAATCGGGCTTGAAGACCACCTATTATCTCCGCTCCGTGGCGGCCAATACCATTGAGAAAAGCACGCAGCAAGGCCGTTCCAATTGGGTCAATCAGCCCAAGAAAAAAGAATTCACCCCGGAGCAGGCTCAGGCTTGCAGCATTGAGGCAATGCGTAATGGCGGTGAATGTGAGGCATGCCAATAAAAACTGACCGCGCGACCAAAAATCTCGAAAAACAAACCTATTCCCTGTTAAACTGACACACACCAAACCGGAAAACAAAGCCATGTCCTGCTGCAACGCATCCACCGAAAAAGCCACCTTCCACGACCTCACCAAGAGAATCGATGCCGACCAGAAACGCCTTGTCAACTGCAAGCAGGTCGATGTCAACCAACTCATGCCCTTGAAATATCATTGGGCTTGGGATTACTACACCAAAGGATGTGCCAACCACTGGATGCCGAATGAGATTCCGATGCAGGGTGACATCGAGCTTTGGAAGTCGAATCGTCTCACGGCTGAGGAGCGGCAGGTTATCATGCGCAATCTCGGGTTTTTCAGCACGGCTGAAAGCCTCGTTGGAAACAATATTGTTTTGGCCATTTTCAAGCATGTCACCAATCCGGAGGCCCGCCAGTATCTGCTTCGCCAGGCCTTTGAGGAAGCCATCCATACCCATACCTTCCAGTATATCGTCGAGAGCCTCTCGCTCGATCAACGGGAAGTGTTCAACATGTATCATGAGGTCAATTCCATCCATGAGAAGGATGCCTTCGAGATGACCCTGACCTCCGCAATCATGGAGGAAGGCTTCTCCACGGAGACCCCGGAGGGTCTGCGCACCTTCCTCAAGAACCTTGTCGGTTTCTATGTCATCATGGAGGGGATTTTCTTTTACAGTGGATTTGTGATGCTCCTCTCCTTCAAGAGACAGAACAAGATGGTCGGGATCGGCCAGCAATTTGAGTACATCATGCGCGACGAGTCGATCCACCTGAATTTCGGAATCGACCTGATCAACGGCATTCGTGAAGAAAATCCCGATGTCTGGACGGCGGAGTTTGAATCGGAAATCCGTGCGATGATCATGCAGGCGGTAGAACTCGAGGTGGCCTATGCACAGGATTGCATGCCGCGTGGCATCCTTGGACTCAATGCAGGACTCTTCCGGGAGTATGTCCAGTATATCGCAGACCGTCGTTTTGATCGTCTCAATATGCCAATTGAGTTTAACAGCCAGAATCCGTTCCCATGGATGAGTGAAGTGACTGATCTCTCCAAAGAGCAGAATTTCTTCGAGCGTAAGGTAACCGAGTATCAAAAAGCCGGCTCGTTGGAGTGGTAGGTCTCAAGAGAATTTTTACATCCTAGGATTTCCCTCCCGAAGTCCCGAAAACCCAGAGGCAGCCCGCAGTCGGATCTATTAAACCGAAGGCGGGCTGTTCTGTGCTTTGGCGCGATGTCGGAAGTTGAAACGAGTCATTTGGATTTTTGAGATGTTCTCTTTCTGATTCCATATTCAAGTCATACCATTCTTACCCGTGCGAATTCTTACCCCTCTGATTTTTCTTTTCAGCGGGTTTTTATGCGCTGCGGACATTTCCGAGAGAGATGTCCGGCTGACAATAGATACGCATCGGAGGATTGCGGCATTTGATCCCCTGAGTGCACTCGGTGCGGGAATTGATGGTCACTGGGTTGGGGAAACGGAAAAAATATTCACTCCTAAAAACATCAAACGGATGTTGGGTGCCGGACTTGGGCCGGTTTCCGTACGCCTGCGGACGGAATTGGCCGTGGAAGCATGGCACTGGAACCCCAAGGGACGCTGGAGTGATCCGAAGCACGGACAGGGATACTGGTTATCTGATGCAACCCCTGGTGCGCCGATCCACCTTTCGTATGGGTACAAACTTCCCCGACGGGGAACTACCCTTGATGAAGCAAACGATGACGGATACTCCATGCTGGATGATGGCGATTTCAAGACCTTCTGGAAGAGCAATCCTTATTTGACGAGTCACTACACAGGGGAAGTTGATTCTGCTCATCCGCAATGGGTGGTGCTCGATTTTGGAAAACCAGTTCCTATAAATTCAGTCAGAATTCGGTGGGCTGAGCCGTATGCAAAGAAGTTCGAGGTCGAGTATGCCCGTACGGGCCGCGTCTATTTCGGAGGCCATCCATGGAATGTATGGAAACATTTTCCACGGGGAACCATGAAGGAAGGAATCGGAGGAGATCAGACGATCCGACTTGCGCGACAGCCAATCATGGCCCGTTACTTGCGTCTCTGGATGACCGAGGGTTCGGGAACCTCTCTTGCTGACTCTAATGAACCTCGTGACAGGATGGGCTATGCGATAAGGGAAATCAGCGCTGGAAGATCAGATGACAAGGGAGTGTTTCATGATCAGGTCAGCCATTCACCGAATCATGCACAGACCCTGACCTATGCTTCCTCCACCGATCCGTGGCATCGTGCCATCGACCGCGACCCGCATGTCGAGCAACCTGGAATCGATCTCATCTCACGGTGTGGCCTTACCCGAGATCTTCCCCTCATGCTCTCCATTCCAGTATTCTACGATACCCCTGAAAATGCAGTTGCCCTTGTCCAATACACCCGGAATCGAGGGATTGCCGTGGGTCGTTTTGAACTTGGTGAGGAACCCGATGGCCAGCGAGTAGCACCGGAAGATTTCGGGGCCCTCTATGCTCAGGTTTCCCGTGGCATGCGAGCCTGCTTGCCGGAGAGGGCTTGTCTCGGTGGCCCGAGTTTTGTCACGGTTGATGTGGATAAAAACGACGATACCTACCGGTTTGATCATCGCTGGTGGATCGAAGATTTTCGACGGGAACTGGCAAGACAGAAGCAGGGGCGAAGTTTTCAATTTCTCTCCTTTGAGTGGTATCCCTTCGATGATGTGGAGGGGAGTGAGCAGAAGCAGTTGCCCCGTGCATACGGGATGCTGGAGCGTGCCATGAAAAAACTTCGTCCCCTGGGACTGCCCCTTGTTGTCGGAGAGTCTAATTACTCAGTTTTTCCCTGTCAGCAAGAGGTTGAGCTTGGTGGTGCGCTTTTAAATGCAGAGATGGCGGCCCAATTCCTCACAGATGGAGGGGATGCCTTTTATTATTACAGCTATGAACCCAACAAACTGGAGGAATCATCCGGTTCCTGGGGAAATCAGATGATGCTGATGCGAAATAGCAGGAAAGATTCTGCGATTCCGCTGGCCTCCTTTCATGCTTTGAGTCTCATGACTCAGAAATGGCTGAACCCACGGGGTGGGCTGCAACAAGCTTACGCTGTCAGGAGCAACCTATCCGGCAATCTGCGAAAATATGTCAGCTTCTTTGCGCTGAAACGACCTGATCGGACATGGGCGATCCTTGTGATTAACAAGGACACAACGCATTCATGGCGTCTCTCGCCACTTAAGAAACAGTTCAGAGGACTCTGTTATCTGACAACCTATTCAGCCAAGGAATACCTCTGGAATGCCGATGGAATCCACGGCCATCCGCTTCGCAACAGTCTTCCCAAAGAGTCTCTCGTTTCCGGTGATCGGGAAATCACCATTCCCCCCTGGTCACTCTCTGTCATTACTTCAGAAAGATCCAACTGATCACGCCCGCGACCGCCATCATCAGAACGGGGTTGATCTTGGTAAAAAGCATCAGGCCAAGAGCAACGATTCCCATGATAGCGGTGGGAACTGTATGGATGGAGGTTTTGGCGATGATGACTGTGGCGGCCAGAATCAATCCCGTTGAGATCGGCATGATGGCCTGCTGGATCGAATGCCGCCAGGGGGATTCCTCCCAACTGTCCCAGAACTTACCGACGAAATACACGAGAATAGAACTCGGTACAAACATTGAGACCGTGGCGATAAAAGCTCCAAGAATCGCCATGAAAACCCCGTAATGAAGACATGCCTTAAGTCCGATCAGAGAGACAACCATCATCGAAGGCCCCGGTGCGGCCATGCTGATGGAAAAGAGGTCGACGAACTGCTGATCGGTCATCCAGTGGAATTCTCCTACAGCTGCCTCATGCATCGAGGGAAGCACCACCTTTCCACCGCCAAAGGCCGAGAGAGAAAGGCTTGAAAAGAGTAATGCAAGATGCGTGAGGGTCTTGATCATTGGTGCTCCTCTTTTTCCTGATGTTTCGCCCCATCGACTGTTCGAGGCCTGTGCCACCAGATCGCAAGGGGGGAGACAATTAGAATGACATATGGCACATGAAGATGGCCCAAGCGTACAAGGGCAAAGGTCAAGGCGATCAGAAAAATATCGAAGATGCCGGTGATTGCTTTCTGTCCCGCTTCAAAAACCATGCTCGCCATTAGGCCGCAAGCGGCGGCAGTCACCCCCGCAAGAATGGCTCCAGCGTCAGTGGTTTTCCCTGCATAGAAATAGAGGAAACCAAGGACGCAAACCATGATAAAGGGAGCGATAATCATTGCTGTCAGGGCAACAATCGATCCGATCGGACCACGCAGATGATTGCCGATATAGACGGAAAGGCCGACCACATTGGCTCCGGGGAGTAGTTGGACGAGACCAAGCCCAGGAAGAAATTCTTCGTCAGTAAGCCATTGTTTTTTGGAAACCACCAGTCGGCGGATGTAGGCGGTCAGCCCTCCCCCGAAACTCGTCATTCCGATGAAGGCAAAAAGGGAAGCCAACTCAAGGAGAGTTGGAGGTGATACAACCCGGGGAGCTTTTTGATCAGGATTTGGGGCTGCCTGATTCTCCATGACTTTCGGCAAGTTTCTTGGCGGCACTTTTTTCCAGATCGGCCTGAATGCCTTCGTCCGAGAGATCCATCGGCTTGGAATTTTCCCAATCTTTTTCAAATATCTCCACGAGGCGTTTGATGAGGTGCGGATCGGTGAATCGAATGCCAAGCTCACGCCTTTCATTAAAGCATTTGGGATAAATGTTGAACGAACTCAGGAGCGCCCTGTGTTTGTCGGCGAGGATCAGCTTCGCATGGAGATGGGTGCCGTGGAGTTTGTGGGTATGGATGCCGAGATCCTCCAGAAGTCGGAGTCCGGCGATTCCATCGAGTCGGTAGAAATCACGGAGTGAATGCACTGGAAGGGCCATCGCATGAACCTTGACCCCCTTCTTCATCTTCATGTGGACGAGTGCTTCGATCACCGGGGTATCGACATATTTCTCATGCTGGATAAAGAGTGATTTTTCCGCACTATTGATGAAATCAATGACTTCCTGCCGCGCCTTGCCGACGCTCCAGATCAGGTTGGAAACTGGAGGTGGGGTGAATTCCGTCCGGTTCCAGTCAGCCTCGAAACAGGCAGCCACCTCGGCCACCTCTGCCAGATCATTAGTCACCAGCCCGTAGTCGCGGGTTTCGCCAAAATATTTCGGTGCCCAGTTCAACGACATAATGAATGCCTGCTTACCATCAACCACCATCGATTTTTCATGGGTGATGGGATACTTGGGATTGGTTTCCTTGACCGGCACCTTGGCATTCTTGAATACCTCAAAGGCTTCGTCGTTATCATGCTCTCCTGTAAAACGGGATGGATTGAGCATGATGCGCACATGGATCCCCCTTTTGTGGGCCTTGACCACTGCTTCAATCAGAATCGGATCAGTGAACTGGAACATCTTGATGTCCAGAGATTTTTTTGCACCGTCAAGAGTCTTGAGAATGGGATCGATACCATCGTCGGGTTGGACGATGAGGTGGTGAACGGCATCTTCAAACATGGCCATTATTGTGCAACGGCTCCCCTGGATTTTCCAGCCTATAAAAATACTATCACCCGATTACCATCAGTCTCTAAATCAGCGTTTCTAAGATTCTATCAGATGCAGCCAAAATACCGCATGATTTCGCCGATGCGATGTGATTGAATCTCTCGACGATCAGGATTTTATGAACAGACACTATGCAATTTTACTTTTAATCACGCTGGGGATCCTGATGGGGGGATGTAAAAAGAAACCGGTTCAGATGATGAAGGCTGAATTCGGAGACCCGCAGGCTCAGTATAACCTAGCTCTCTCTTACTTTGATGGCAAAGGGGTTTCGAAAAATCCTAAAAAAGGGCTGGAATGGCTGAAGAAGTCTGCTGATCAAGGTAACAGTCAGGCCATTCTCTCCCTAGCGCTGGCGTATTATCATGGCATCGGTACTCCAGTGAATCGTGTCGAAGCAGTAAAATGGTTTCAAAAAATCGCCACCACAGGAGATGCCGTCGCCCAGAATTACCTGGGAGCCGCTTATCTCAAAGGGGAGGGCATTGCCAAGAATGAGACTGCGGCTGCCGAATGGTTTCAAAAAGCCGTTAATTTGGGAAATATCTCCGCGATCGTGAATCTCGCATACTGCAATTATACAGGCAAAGGAGTCCCTGTTGATTTTGAAAAAGGGACGAAATTGTTTCGGTTGGCCGCAGAGAACGGCAACAGCGAGGCGCAGTATAATCTCGGCCATGCCTATCAGATCGGATATGGTGTGACTATGGATCGCTTGGAAGCCATCAGATGGTTTCAGAAGGGCGCCGATCAAGGTGATCTTTATGCGCAGCTTGCTCTTGCAGCTGCTTACAGAAGAGGTGATGGAGTTGAGTTGAATATGGAGAAGTCTGTTCAATGGTATAAGAAGGCCGCAGCCCAGGGAAACCCCTACGCTGAATATGCTGTTGGCACTGCCTATTATTATGGCGATGGTGCTCCAAAGGAGCCTGTGGAGGGATTGGCCTGGCTTTATCTTTCCAACGCTTCGGGGAATCATCAACAGATCTGCGAAATTGCAGAAAAATCACTTGGAGTGGAGTCCGTTCAGAAAGCCAAAAAGCGCGCAGCCGATCTACAGAAGGAGATCGAAAAACAGACCGTTCCCAAGGCTCCCAAATCCCTGTTTTAAGATGAAAATATCGCCAAATCAGAGGGATCGTTTCCTTGCCGCTTGTCATTGCCAATCCTTGGATCACCCACCAGTTTGGTTGATGCGTCAGGCGGGCCGTTCACTTCCGGAATACCGGGCGCTGAAAGAAAAACATTCCTTTCTCGAACTCGTCCGCACTCCGGAGCTTGCGGCTGAAGTCACCCTGCAACCGATCCGCCGATTTGGCTTTGACGCCGCCGTCCTCTTCAGCGACATCCTTGTTGTACCCGAAGCGATGGGACAACCCTATTATTTCCGTGAGAAGGGTGGGGGAATCGAGATGGAATTCGCCGTGAATTCACTCAGCGAAATTCAACGACTGAACCAGGATCAGGCCATCGAGCGATTAAGCTATGTTGCCGATGCACTTGATCTCATCAAACCCGCACTGGGTGGAGAAACTGCATTGTTGGGCTTTGCAGGATCTCCCTGGACACTCGCCCGCTATATGGTGGAAGGATCCAGTTCCGGTAAAACAGATCGTGCCAAGGAACTCTTCTACTCCGAGCCACTACTCTTTGCCAAGTTGATGGAAAAACTCACCGTCGTGGTGACTGATTTTCTGCTTCTTCAAATCAAGCACGGAGCCGAGGCGATCCAGATTTTTGATAGCAATGGCGACATTCTAGCGGACGCCGCCTATGAGGAAGCCTCTGCGCGCTGGATTCGTCAGATCATCACGGAGATTGGTGACAAAGTCCCAGTCATCCTCTTTTCCAGAGGAGTTCCCAATCGCTTGGACTCCCTTGTCTCGACGGGTGCCAATGTCCTGAGCATCGACTGGCCCCAGCCGCTGGCCGAAGTTCGCAGACAGCTTCCTTCGAATGTGGGGGTACAGGGCAATCTGGATCCTTTCCTGCTGACGACTTCGCCGGAGTTGGTGGCTGCCGAAACAGCGCGTATTCTGAACGAGATGAAGGGTTTGTCCGGTCATGTCTTTAATCTCGGTCATGGCGTGCCTCCGAATGCGAAGTTGGAATGCATCCAGGCACTTGTGGATACTGTACGATCCGTCTGAACGAAGCCATTTTACTTGTGTCATGACCACTCTCTCTGTCGATCTCGATCTTGTCAAAAAATACAATATAGCCGGCCCTCGTTACACCAGTTATCCACCTGCGACTAAGTTTAGCGAGAGCGTACGCTGGGAGGAACTGGACGCACGCATCGAGGCCAATAATCGCTCCGAGCGTGATCTCTCGATTTACTTTCATATCCCCTTTTGTGAATCTCTCTGCTGGTTCTGCGGGTGTACGACCGTCATCACGACGAACCATGCGATGGGGGGTGACTACATTGATCATCTCGAGCGTGAAGTGGAGACGATGTCCAGGCGTCTCAATCCCAGGCGTCAAGTTATCCAACTCCATTTCGGTGGTGGCTCGCCGACGTTCCTTCAGCCCGATGACATCAAGCGGCTCGGTGAAATCATCCACAGGTATTTTACCTTTTCTCCAGTTATAGAGGCGAGCGTTGAGGTCGATCCCCGCCGACTTACCCGCGATCATCTCGTGGCCCTCCGGGAGCTTGGCTGCAACCGCGCCTCGATGGGGGTGCAGGATTTCGATCCGACGGTACAGCAGGCAATTCATAGGATTCAGCCACAGGGAATGACTCGGCAGGCGACGGACTGGATGAGGGAGCTTGGATTTGGGTCGGTCAATTTTGATCTCATTTATGGTCTGCCGCACCAGACACTGGAATCATACAACAGAACTTTGGATGCCGTTCTGGAGATGCAGCCGGATCGTCTCTCGGTCTTCAGCTACGCCCATGTGCCTTGGATCAAACCTGCGCAGAAAATTCTGGAGCAAAAAAACCTCCCCACTCCAGAGACGAAGTTACAGCTTCTCAAGTTGGTGATTGAGAAACTGACTGATAAAAACCGCTACGTCTATATTGGCATGGATCACTTTGCCCGACCTGATGACGAGCTTGCTCTCGCCCAAAAAAACAAATGCCTGCAACGAAACTTTCAAGGATACAGCACTCATGCCGGATCGGATATTTATGCTTTCGGCATGTCGAGCATCTCGCAGATTACCGATGCCTACTGGCAAAATGAAAAAGAACTTCCGAAGTATCGGGATGCCGTTAATGAAGGGAGGGGACCAAGGAATCGTGCCTATCTGATGAGCGCCGAGGATATGATTCGCCGTGAGACAATCATGCGTGTGATGTGCGATCTTTCACTGGATTTTTCAGGGATTTCAAAACACTTGGGTATCAATTTTGAAGAATATTTTGCAGGTGAGCTGGGCCGACTCGAGCCGTTTTATGACGATGGTCTCCTGCAGAAAGCGCCGGGAGGATTTCTTGTGACTGATGCCGGAAGACTATTCATCCGTAATATCGCAATGTGTTTTGATGGCACGCTGGAGTTGACCGATGAGCGGCGTCATTCCAAGACGATCTAAGAAGCTGATTTCATCATGAAACCTGTCGCCATTCTAGGAGCTGGAATCGCAGGGCTGACGACGGCCTTCTATCTGAAAAGAGCAGGGATTCCAGTCACTCTCTATGAGGCTGGCAACCGGGTTGGAGGAGCGATTCAATCGATTCGAAAAGATGGTTACCTGGCAGAGTGCGGGCCCAATACGATTCTGGAAACCGCCCCTGGCATTACCGGACTCATCAGAGATGCCGGGCTTCAATCGCGGCGGATCGAGTCTGATCCCAGTGCAGGAGCCCGTTATCTGGTCCGTTACGGACGCCCGATGGAGATGCCTGAATCTCCTTTTGGATTTCTAGGGACACGGCTCTTTTCATGGAAGGCGAAGTTTGCCGTCATGCGTGAACCCTTTGTTCCCGCTCGACGGGATGGAATCGAGGAGAGCGTTGCTGATTTCGTTGTGAGACGGCTTGGAAGGGAGTTTCTTGATCATGCCATTGATGCGATGGTGGGGGGAGTCTATGCGGGAGATCCCGTTCGACTCTCTGTCAGCCAGGCATTTCCTAAACTTGCCGATTTGGAGGACCGCTACGGTTCCCTGATCAAAGGGAGTATTCTCGGGGTGCGAGAGCGGAAGAAGAGGGGGGATATTGCGAAGGATCGCGCTCCCAAATTTTCCTTTGATGAGGGGTTGCAGGTTCTCCCCGATGCCTTGGCGCAATACCTCGAAGGCGATCTCCGTCTGGAATCCGCTGTTCAAGTGATCCACAGAGGGGATGACTCATGGAAACTTTCCGTCCGCATGAACGGGGAAGAGTTTTCACCGGAACACAGTGCGGTGGTTTATGCCGGGACGGCTCACAAACTGGCTGACCTCAAGGTCGGATCAGTCTCCATGAATGTCGATTTTTCCGTTTTCTCTGAAATCCGTTACCCGCCGGTTGCCTCCGTGGTTTTGGGCTTTCGGCGTGAAGATGTGGATCACCCGTGTCAGGGATTTGGCACATTGATCCCCAAGGTCGAGGGGTTTAAAATTCTTGGGACAATTTTCTCATCATCCCTGTTTGCCCGTCGTGCCCCCGAGGGACATCTGACTCTTACGAGTTATATCGGCGGAGAACGATATCCGGAATTGGCTCTCCTGCCTCCCGGGGAAATCTACAAATTGGTGGAACATGATTTGCAGCGTCTCCTTGGAGTGAAGGGAGCCCCAACGTTCCAGCACTGCGCGGTCTATCCAAAGGCGATTCCGCAGTATAATCTTGGCTATGGCCGTTATCGCAGACTGATGGATGAGATCGAGGCGACGGTACCGCAGTTTTACTTTGCCGGAAACTATCGCGATGGAATTTCCCTGAGTGATTCGATTATTTCCGGCTGCAAGATGGCTGAACGAGTTGAAAAATCACTGCGATCCAGTCACCCTTCCTTGTCATGAGTAAAAGAGGTCTTTTGTTGATCAATCTCGGCTCGCCCGATTCTACGGCAGTGGCCGATGTGCGGAAATATCTTGGTGAATTTCTGATGGATGAGCGCGTCATTGACACCCCCTGGCTGATCCGTTGGTGCGTGGTGAATCTTGCCATTCTGCCTTCCCGCCCCAAGCAGTCTGCCGAGGCTTATGAAAAAATCTGGCTGCCGGATGGCTCCCCTTTGGTAGTTACAAGTCGCCATGTGCAAGAGGAGTTACAGCGACGATTCGGTGACGATCTTGTGGTGGAGCTCGCGATGCGTTACCAGAGTCCGAGTATTGCCTCCGCGATCACAAATCTGAAGGAACAGGGTGTCATGGAGTTGCTGATCTTCCCGCTTTTCCCGCACTATGCGATGTCGAGTTTTGAGACGGCTGTTGTTCGCACCCAGGAGATCGTGGCAAGCATGGCACCGGAAATGAAGCTCTCGATCATCAAACCGTATTATGACGATCCTGACTATATCGAGGCACTTGTGGCGAGTGCTGCGCCGTATCTTCAGAGTGACTATGATCATCTCCTCTTCAGCTTTCATGGGCTTCCAGAACGGCATCTGCGCAAATCTGATCCAACGGGAAGTCATTGTCTCACGACTCCCAACTGCTGTGATGTGCCCTGCTCCACCCATGCCACCTGCTACCGCGCCCAGTGTTATGCAACCGTTCGGGAGTTTGTCTCAAAGGCCGGTCTCCTTCCAGATCAATACTCGGTGGCTTTTCAGTCCCGTCTGGGACGCGATCCTTGGCTGAAACCCTATACGGATTTTGAGCTTACCCGCCTTGCTGAGAAAGGAGTTAAGAAGATGCTAGTGATCTGTCCTGCCTTTGTCAGCGACTGCCTGGAGACACTGGAGGAAATAGCGATGCGCGGAAAAGAGATCTTTCAGGAATCCGGCGGGGAGGAGCTCACACTCATTCCCTGCATGAACGAACACCCCCGCTGGCTCGATGCCCTGGAGAAAATGGTAAAAACAGCGCTTCCTTAATAAATCGCAGTTGGCTTCGGAGTTTTATCGATGGATTTTTTGGGATCTTTTACCGGAGCTCCAAGCGGTTTTGCTGGGCCATCTGAGTCACGCGTTGGAGGGTGAGTGTTGGGGAGATTTCCTCCTTCGTCACCAGAGTCTTTCTCATGGGGATCGAAGAAGTGATCCAAGGCAATGAAAATTGACTTTGAATGTCGGGCAAACAGGATGTTGAAGACAACGATCGGCGAGAGTACAGCCAGAAGAAGAGAAACGATATCGAGATGATAAAACGATTCCAGAATGACATAAATAAAAATGCCAAGAATACTCCCAGTCCCGTAGTTAATCACCCATGTGGAGGCGAGGAAGTAACCGGGTTCTCTTTCATAGGGATAACCGCATCGGGGGCAGCCATCAAGGGGAGTGAACCAGTCACGCAGTGACCGGGTGCGAAAAAATGGAAGGAAGATATGAGTGATGCCACAAACGGGGCAGCGAAGCATCAACGCCCTACCTAAATAGCTCAGGATTGTTTTTCCTCTTCCTGTCCTCTCCATCGGAAAATTTATTAATTTGTCCAACGACCATTGCTGCTTCCAAGTTTCGGATGCCAGCCCGGATCATCGCTTCCCGAATAATCGGTTGTGCCCACGGCTCCGATCATGCGCTGTCCCGTTGCTTTTCGCCAGAGCTTGCTCATGCTTTCTCCTGTGTGGCACCCCCAACTCTTGATGAAGGAATTGGATGAGAAAATATCCCGGCTGATCTTGGATAGTTCGGTTTCGTGAAGCCATGTCTTGGAACCGCTGTCAATTTCATTGCTATAATCAAACATGAAGCAGGCACGGTTGGAGTGGCCGAAGTATTCCAGATTGGCAATCTTGACAGCGTCGCGTGGCTGTCCCGCATTGAGGTAGTTGATAAGTTCCTGTTTGGAATTGAAAAATACGAGATGTGTCTTGAACTTCTGTTGGACGCTCTGAATTTCTGGAATGAGATCCCTTTTTTCCTGATGAGATCCGCGACGGATATAGCCGGGCTTATAGACCAGCCAGGTAATGAGGGCATCATCCCCATTACGCTCTCGCAATTCTTGGAGACGGATGCGGGAAGCACGGACAAAATTTGCCCACCAATGGTCATGGGGGACTTTTTTGAATTTCTCCCATTCGATGAGGGATGGTCCGCCTGTGATGACGATGTATTCTGGTTTGTAAGCCTTCTGGGCGCGAAGTGTGCTGCTACCAAGAGCAATCAAAAGCAGTAACAACGAAAATAGAACTCGGTTCATGGCTGAACTATGTGATTTTCAAAAAACTATTCCAAGATTCTATTCCAAAGCGACGACACACTCGATTTCCACATCAAAAGCCCCCGGAAGCTGGGCACCAACGG
>CAIJRY010000071.1 GCA_903823215.1 uncultured Spartobacteria bacterium | reverse complement strand
TAATTTTTTACCAGCCTCATGACCAGTACCCGTGTTCCAGCCATATTGCAGCTTCTTCTGGTTGTGTGTTTGATCCTTAGTGCCTGCGTCCGGCTTTACGCGCAGACTTCTCAGCAGCCGCCTGCAACGGCACCGGCTATCCAGCAGATTGATGTGCAGTTTGTGGGTCCCACAACACTCAGTAAGCAAAGGGTACTCGATAATCTGGCTACTAAAGTGGGTCTTCCTTACAATGACCGTCTCGTTGAAGAGGACATCAAGTCGCTCTACGCCACGGGCAGTGTCTCCAATGCCAGAATTTTTGCAGAGCCGATCACAGGAGGATTGAAAGTCACAGTACTTCTTCAGGGGCGTTCAACAGTGGGCGAGGTTCTGATCGAAGGAAATGATGTGATTACCTCGGCAAAAATCAGAAAGGAGATCTCCACCAAGCCGGGGGATGCCCTGAGTGAAGAACGACTCTCCGAAGATCGACAGAAGATCATCAAACTGTACGAAGATCGCAATTATACTGATGTCAAGGTCGATACTAAAACAACTGAGTTGCAGGATAAGCACATGCGAGTGACCTATTTAATCAATGAAGGTCCTAAGCTGGTCATCCGTCAGGTTTCATTCACGGGAAATGATTCGGTCCTGCCTAAGGAACTGATCAAGGTGATGAAGACTAAGAAGGCCGATATCCTTTCATTCTTGACCAAATCCGGTCGCCTGGTTCCCTCCCAAATGGATGATGACAAGGAGTCAATCCGTACTCTCTATCAGAACAAAGGGTTTGCCGATGTCCGTGTTACCGATGTTCAGACCCAACCCCTGCCGAGTGGAAAGGGAGTTGATCTGGTAATTTCCATTTCAGAAGGGATTCAATACCGGGTTAATAAACTCTCCATCGAAGGGGCCTCCATCATTCCCTCGACCGATCTTGAACGGCAGCTAAAAATGAAAAGCGGATCGCTTTACACACCCGAGGGGATGGGGGCCGATCTCAAAAAATTGCGCGATTTCTACGGATCACGCGGTTATGTTGACATGGTTGCTCAGCCACAGATCACACCTGCCGGAGAGGGCCAGATCGATCTGAGTTACCGCATAGATGAGGGAGTCCAGTCCTATGTGAACCTTATCAATGTTCAGGGCAATACCAAGACCAAGGATAAGGTGATTCGTCGTGAGTTGGCAGTGCAACCGGGCGGCGTCTTCGATACCACCCTGGTCGATGTCAGCAAGTCCCGCCTGATGAATCTGAACTACTTTTCCAAAGTGGACATGGCCCCTCAGGACACGCTGGTGCCGGGTCGCAAGGATCTTGATGTCATCGTGGAAGAAAAGAAGACCGGTTCCTTCAATTTCGGCGCCGGTTTCAGTTCCATCGACAGCTTGGTAGGATTTGCCGAAATTCAGCAGTCCAACTTTGATCTCTTCAACTGGCCTAACTTTACAGGAGCGGGGCAAAGGTTCCGTACGCGTCTGCAGTATGGTATCCAGAGACAGGATTTCGTGATTTCGCTCACCGAGCCCTGGTTTATGGGTTACAAAGTCTCTGTGGGCGGAGAACTTTATTACCATGCCGCCTCATTCCTGAGTTCCGTCTATAATCAGTCGAATCTCGGTGGGGCTTTGCAAGCTCGCAAAGCGTTGACTCCATTTACCGCTCTTCGAGGAGAGTACCGTGCTGAGCAGATCAAAATTTACAATCTCTCAGGAAGTTATGGCAGTGTGATCCAGAACGCAGCAAATAACTCTCCCTATAACAAGAGTTCGCTATTGGCGGCCCTCGACTTTGATAACCGTGACAGTCTTTTCCTGACCCGTAAGGGACAGTCTGTAAGTCTCAGTGCATTCGTTGCGGGTGGTGGACTGGGTGGAAATGTGCAGGACTACGGAATCTCATTGGATGCAAAGAAGTATTTTGCGCTTCCTTGGGATATGATCTTCCTGACCAAGGGGGCCGTATCCATTGTTGCACCATGGGGTGGGGGGAGCAATCCGCCGCCGATCTTTGACGAGCTCTACCTTGGCGGAGCCAATGATATGAGGGGGTTTGCATACCGTCAGGTAGGCCCCAAGGATCAATACGGCAACCCCGTTGGAGGAAACACTTCTGTTTATGGAACTGCTGAGATTACCTTCCCGATCATTCCGCGACTGCGGGGGGCTCTCTTTACCGATTGGGGTTATGTGAATGCGGGTACTCTGGCTTTTCAACCCCAGCAGGCCCTATATGGGTCGGGAGGACTTAATGGTGATATTGGTATCGGTGCCCGCATCGAACTCCCCATCGGTCCGATTCGTATCGACTGGGGTGTTCCCATCATGAGTGATACCTACAACAAAACCAGCGGCCAGTTTAACTTTAATGTTGGCTATACCTTCTAAGTGAGGGTATAGAAGCACTTCACAATATCCCTTTTATGAAATCGATCATACGCACCACGCTCATCGCTGCCTTATTTATGCTGGGAGGGACTGGCTTAGCGAACGCCCAAGTCAAGTTCGGCACGGTCGATATGAACCGTGTTTTCAGTGAGTATTACAAAACCAAGGATGCGCAGACCAAGTATGCCGATGCGGAGGCCGCTGCAAACAAGGATCTCAATGATCGTGTGGATGTGCTCAAAAAGAGCATGCAGGATATCAGCCAGATCAACACCGATCTGGAAAAGCCCGAACTTACGAAGGAAGCCAAGGATGCCAAACTGAAAGACCGCGAAAACAAGGTCGCTTCCGCCCGCAGTTTGGACCGAGAAATCACCGAATACCGCAGCGCCAAGCAAAAAACACTTCAGGATCAGTTCCTTCGGATGCGCAAGGATATTGTGGATGACATCATGAAGACTGTGAACGACCTCGTTAAGGCGAAGGCCTACGACATTGTTTTCGATAAATCCGGTCTGAGTGCTGGTGCTGTTCCCGTGGTTCTCTACTCCCGTGACGATTTGGATTTCAGTCAGGATGTCATCACGGCGCTGAATAAGAATGCTCCTGCGGCTGCCACCAAAAAGTAGTTTCAGTCAATAATCCCACTCCATTCCAGCTGAGAGGTAGATTTTAAGAGGCTCCATGAGACTGCGTGAGTTGGCGGAACTCGTAGGGGCTACATTGGAGGAGGGGTATGCGGATCTCGATATTACCGGAGTCGCTTCCCTACAGGAGGCCCGTCCTGGGGATGTCACCTTCTTTGGGAATCCACGATATCTCTCCCAACTTCGTAGCAGCGTAGCTTCCGCAGCAATAGTTCCCATCGATTGTACGGAACAGGTAGAGCCGATTCTGCTGCGTGTGCCAAATCCATCTACTGCCTTTGCCGCGGTGGTTGCTGCCTTTGCCCCAACTGAGATTGTCCGGGAGCCGGGTATTCATCCATCATCCGTCGTTTCACCCAAGGCGCAGCTTGGGCAGGGAGTTTCCATCGGGCCACTTGTCGTTGTTGAGCAGGGGGCAGTCATTGGAGAGGGATGTGTGATTGAAGCCGGATGTCTCATCGGTCAGGAAGTCCGTATAGGAGCTTGCTGTCATCTTTATCCCAATGTTACCATCCGAGAGCGTTGTATTCTTGGCGATCGGGTGATCCTTCAGCCTGGTGCGGTGATAGGATCCTGTGGATTTGGCTATGAACTCCATGAGGGACGCCATGAAAAAATCCCCCAGACAGGTATTGTCGAAATAGCCGATGATGTAGAGATCGGAGCCAATACAACCATCGACAGGGCCCGTTTCGGACGAACCGTGATCGGCAAGGGTTCTAAAATCGACAATCTTGTTCAGATAGCCCACAATGTTCAGATTGGGATGCACTCCATCGTGTGTTCTCAGGTGGGAATTGCTGGTAGTACCCGAATTGGCTCCTATGTGACCCTGGCAGGCCAAGTCGGTTTAGCCGGTCACATTGAAATCGGGGACAAGGCGGTAATCGGTGCCCAGTCGGGCCTATCCAAGAATGTACCCTCTGGGAGCATGGTGATTGGCGCACCAGCCAAGCCGATCAAAGAGTGGAAACAAAATAATTTTTACATTTCCCAACTCCATAAACTTTACGAACGAGTTAAGGAGCTGGAGAAATTGGTGGGAAGGTAAAAAGTCGGAAAGTGGGAATGTACCCCCACCAAAATCAACCTGCTGTAAGTTGGGTGGCAACTGGGTGCAATTCCTAACCACGGATATTTTAATAAGCAGTGTATCGAGAACCTGGAACTTTCCCACTTTCGTACTTTCCCACCTCTGCCCTTCCCTCTATGATGTGGTCAATTAACCTAATCGCTTCCAAAGCCCAATCCCTTGTATAATCAGAACGAAAAAGTAGAGCCTATTGATGTCGCTGAAGAAATCTCGAGATCATTTCTCGATTACTCGATGTCGGTCATTATTTCCCGCGCCCTTCCTGATGCCCGTGACGGATTGAAGCCTTCGCAACGCCGGATCCTCTTTGCCATGAGCGAGTTGGGCGTGATGCCAACGCGTAAGCATCTGAAGTGCGCCAAGATCGTCGGTGAGACGATGGGTAACTACCACCCGCACGGCGATCAAGCCATCTACCCGACCCTTGTCCACATGGCTCAGAGATGGGCGATGCGTGAGACATTGATTGAAGGTCAGGGAAATTTTGGTTCTGTGGAAGGTGATCCTCCGGCCTCAATGCGATACACGGAGGCGCGCCTCCGTCCCCTCGGTGCCATCCTCATGGAGGACATGGATCACGACACGGTGAACTTCGTTCCCAACTACGATGACACGCGCGAAGAACCCACAGTTTTTCCTGCAGCAATTCCGAATCTACTTGTCAACGGTGGCACTGGTATCGCCGTCGGCATGGCAACCAATATCCCGCCGCACAATCTGGGTGAAACAATTGATGCGGTCTGTGCCCAAGTCGATAACCCAGATATCTCCCTTGATGAACTGATGGTGCATATCAAGGGGCCTGATTTCCCAACCGGTTGCCAACTCTGCGGCATCGGCGGCATTCGCCAATATTTCGAGACAGGGCGTGGATCTGTCAAAGTTCGTGGTCGTGCCGGAGTCGAGGAGATCAAGGGGGGGCGCGAGCAGATCGTCATCACAGAGATTCCCTATAATGTGAATCGGGCCACGCTAGTCGAGCGGATTGCCGGGTTGGTGAACGAGAAGATCATCACCGACATCAGTGCGATCCGCGATGAATCCGATGAGAATACCCGTGTGGTCATTGAACTGAAGCGCGATGCCATTCCCAAGGTGGTTATCAACAATCTCTACAAGCACACTGCCTTGGAGTCCTCGTTTGCCGTCTCCATGCTTGCCATTGACCGGGGACGTCCCAAGCTGCTCTCACTCAAGGAGGCAATAGCCTGCTTCATTGAGCATCGCCGCGAAGTGATCCTCCGGCGTACCCGTTTCCTTCTGCGCGAGGCAGAGGCCCGTGCTGAGAAGTTGGAAGGCTACCTGATTGCCCTGGCCAACATGGATGAATTCATCCGTATCATCCGCGACTCTCAGAATCGTGATGAGGCGCGTGCTCGCTTGCTCGTGTTGGAATTTACCAAAGATCAGATAGCTAAATTCGGAGTTCTTCTTCGCAGCGAATCCCGTCTGAGCGGGAAAGGGATCTATTGCTTTAGCGAGCCGCAGGCGGACTCCATCCTGGAGTTGCGCCTCTACCAACTTACCGGTCTCGAGCGGGACAAAATCACGGCTGAATACACCTCCCTGATCAAGACGATCGCCGACCTCGTCGATATCCTCGGCAGCGAAGAGCGCGTCATGACGATCATCAAGACTGAACTCAAGGCAATCCGCGACAAGCACGCAGGGCCGCGCCTGACGGAGCTGATTCCAGAAGAAGGAGAGATTTCCATCGAAGATCTCATCGCCAATGAGGGCTGCATCATCACGGTCACGCACAAGGGATTTATCAAGAGGACTGCCGTGAGTGCCTATCGCTCCCAACGCCGGGGTGGCAAGGGTGTCATCGGCATGACTACACGCGAGGCGCAGAATGAGACTGAGGAAGGGGATTTTGTCGAGCATCTCTTCACTGCCAGTACGCACGATTACCTCGTTTTCTTCACCAAGAGCGGTCGATGCTATGTCGAGCGTGTCCATGAGATTCCAGAAATGAGTCGTACGGCCAAGGGCCGCTCCATTGCGAATATCCTGAACTTCCAGACGGGAGAACAGGTTGCCGCCACGCTCAGAATTGAGGCCTCGTCAAGCGGGGGGGCGGGAGGAATTGATACCACATGGAATCCTGAAAAGCATATCCTCTTTGCTACTCAGAGCGGTATCGTGAAGAAGTCGAACCTCGGTGACTTTGCCAATATCCGCAAGGGTGGCATTATCGCCATCAATATCGAGGAGGGGGATGTGCTGATCTCCGCATCGCTCACAGAGGGACACGATGAAGTTGTGCTTGTCACGAAAGATGGCATGAGTATTCGCTTCAGCGAGGAAGAGCTCCGCGACCAAGGTCGGAATACTGTGGGCGTCTGGGGCATCCGCCCCGAGAAGGGAGATGAAGTGGTTTCGGTGAGCCTTGTGCGACCTGGCAACACACTGCTTGTGGCTGGTGAGAATGGTATCGGTAAACGAACCGCTTTTGAGGATTATCGCAAGCAGTCACGAGGTGGCAAAGGAGTCATCACGATGAAGACCGGAGATAAAACCGGGCTTGTCGTCGGGGCCCTTTCAGTCACCGATGCTGATGAGATCATGCTGATCACCAGCGGTGGTCAGATGGTGCGCACCCCTGTGGCTCAAATCCGTGAAACCGGAAGGATTGCCATGGGTGTGAAACTCATCAACCTTCCCGATGGTGAGAAGCTACAGGGGATTGCTCCTGTGGTTAGTCAAAAAGATGACGAGGTTACTGAGTAAGGCCAGATTCAGGATACCGAGGAGCACACATTGGTTCTTGATATCAAACTAAAATGAAAAGACCGTTGACTGCGAAGTTGTCTTGGTTTATTTTTCATATAGCAATGAAAAAACAAATTCCCTCAGTAACTGCGTTGAGTTTCTTTGCCGCAGCGGCAATGGCGGTCTTGGCCCCTGCAATTCATGCGGAAACCACCACTCTTCTGGACGAAACATTTGCGAATGGTAGTTACGGCACCGGCAACGTAGGGGCAACCGTTTGGCAGGATAAGTCAGTAGGATCTCCTGGATACGGCTCTGTTTGGACATGGTCGGCGGTCAACGGACTTTCGGGAAATGCTCCGACAGATCAGGAAACATACAATGGCACTTCCGGCAATATGTCGGCTCGAGGCATGTCGGTGCTGCCCAGAGGTGCCGGTGGGTTTGAAGTCATCTCGGATCCCAATCCTATTGGTTTCAATGGAAAGGGACCTGGAACCTGGATGGTTGATACCAGGGTGCAAGTGCCTTCCTTTTTTGATAGTCTCCAATCAGCCGCGATCAGCTTTGATTATGGATATCGAGGGACTGTCAATACCGGCACATTTTCCCTTTATGATGTGACCAGCGGTTCGTATCTGATCAACCAGACAGCTCTGACATCGACTCAAACAGGTATCTGGAGTGCGGCCAGTTTCCTTTTGTCCGGCAGTGAGCTGCCTCGTCCCAATGATGTGCTCGATCTTCAATGGCGCTCCACCACATCAAGCTCATCAAATAGTCTCGAAATTGGTGGGCCTGTTACCGTTTCAATCACTACTGCTCCAGGTGCCCCAGCACCTCCAATGACAGCCTGTCTTGCCTTTGCCGGAGTACTTCTCTTAAAGGCCGTACGCAGTCGCAAGTCTGCTTGACAGGCAAAAATTCTTATAATCAAACCCCTGATTTTCCAGCAATGGGATCCGGGGTTTTTATTTTCTCAAGCGCTCGATGGCCCCGAGCACATCATCGATCGTCACTTCATTACTGACGAAAGCGGAGCCGAGCTCTCCGGTAAGCACAAATCGAATGGCTCCCTGATCAAATTTTTTATCCCTTCTCAGGGTGGCCAGCAGGGACTCTGTGGGGAGGTCGGCAGAAATCGAAGTAGGAAGTCCGCAGGCATGGATCGTTTTCAGGACGCGATAGAATGATTCTTCGGGAAGTGCTGCAAGTCTCACGGAGAGATCGAGGGCTGCGGTCATCCCAATGGCCACTGATTCGCCGTGGGAGAAGGTGCCATATCCGGCGACTGACTCAACGGCATGGCCGATTGTGTGTCCGAAGTTGAGGAGGGCACGGGTGCCGGTAGTTTCAAATTCATCCTGTGTGACGATTGCTGCCTTGATGGCGACATTACGCGTGATGAGCGCGCAGAGATCTTTGGAGCCTTTGACGGGTGGCAGCAGATCAAGCATCGAGGCATCTGCGATCACGGCATGCTTGATGACTTCGGCAAGACCTTCGTTAAACAGATAATTGGGAAGGGTGTCGAGTGTTGAGGGATCGGTGATCACAAGTTTCGGCTGGTGGAAGGAACCGATGAGATTCTTGCCTAGGAGGCTGTTGACCCCGGTTTTACCACCGATGGAGCTGTCAACCTGTGCAACCACGGTTGTCGGAATCTGGATGATGGGAATGCCCCTGAAATAGATGGAGGCCACAAATCCTGCAAGATCCCCGATGACACCCCCACCAAGGGCAAAAATTGCACTCTTGCGATCAAGTCCTGATTCGATCAACCGATCACAGAGAGTCGATGCCTGGGCCATCGATTTGGTGGACTCTCCAGCGGGTAGCGTGAGCAGAAGTGGTGAGTAACCTTCCTTTTCCAATGACTCGATGAGTGTTTTGGCGTAAAGCGGGGCGACCAGCTCATCTGAAATAATCGCACACTTGCACGGCCTGATGAGGGATTTGACGATGCCTCCGATATGGGGGATAATCCCCGAGGCGATCAGGATCTCATAGGGAGATGCCTTGAGGCCGACACAAACGCTCAGTGGCTTATCAATCATTCTCTCCGGTGTTTTAGAGTCTTTAGCCTCAGGGCTTGAATCAGAGTCTCCCCTTAAGCCGTGGATGGCAAAAAATTCTCATGGCTTGACCGTAACCGGTGTGCCTTTTGGGGTATTAAGAAAGAAGGTGTGGGCCATTCTATCCGGCAGACGGATGCATCCATGGGAATCCGGAACACCGGGGAGGAACCCGGTGTGCATACCCACCCCTGGTGCAAATCCCATGAACCACGGCATGGAGGAGCCTTGGAAGTGTGCGCCTGGAGGAGGAATATCCTTTTTGTATTCCACATTTTTCACCACTACTACATTGTTCGCATCGACAAAATCGCCGTAGAGATTGGAGGCATGCTTTTCGTCCTTGATTTGGATTTTAAAATTACCGACCGGGGAAGCATGCCCTTCCCTGCCGGTGGAACAGGCTGAAATCCCCACGAGCTTACCGCCCTTATAGTAGTAGACCTTCTGTTCACCAATGTTGATGACGATGGAGGGCGACCCACTGGACGAATCCCCTTCCCAATAGGACTCCCTGTCAGTCACTGACGCTGTGGAGTTCCTTGTAACGATTGAACCGTTGGTGCCGAGGTATTGGGTTGCCGTTGAGTTCAGGCGGGTATCATAGGATGCACACGCTGAAAGCATCAGGACGATGGTCATGACCGGCAAAAATCGGAAAAAATTCGCGTATTTGTTGCTTGGGAGATTCGTGAAAGTGGCGGTCATAAAATCTATACTTATTGATTGGGCATCATATCAGTCAAGAGGGAGATTTTTAATCAACCCGGACGGGTGTGGGTGTAGGATGTGGCGTGGAGGCATGTTTGATTCCTGCGGGTGTGGACTTGGAGGAGGGAGCCGGAGAAGCCTTCGGCCGATTCTTGATTGTCTCCGGACTGGTACTTGGCAGAGGTAACGCCGGCGGGCGATCCGAGAGCTTTGGAATCACTGTCGGAGTCGGAGTGGCATGGGGATCGTAGGGAATTCCGCCCACGACCGACACGTTTCCATCGGGGCCGCGATTGAGACGCGGGTGATCCTTGGGGGCCTGCAATGAGAGCCGGTCAAGAATTTTTCCATCCAGTCCCACCTTGGAATACACAAATTCACGAGGTGACGAGTTCTGAAGCACATGGATTGTATTCTGTGAATCAAGAACGATTTCTGGCTTTCCATTGGCAATGAAATCTCCGAGACGATGCGTGCAATATACGATGCCCGAAGTCTTGTCAGCAATGCGCAGATAGAGATCGGTTCGTTCCGGGAGTCGATGACTTAGAAGAGTGATCGTTCTAGACGAGGCCTCCCTCTCTCCAGGAACCCCTACGGTCTGTTCCCACAGCAGACGCCCCTCGGTTATCTCCACGGTAAGAGGAGGACTGCTGAAGTATCCGCTTAACTCGGCGGCATAAACGGTGGCTCTGATCCGGTAGCTGCCAAAGTCACTCAGGGGATAGAGTTGGGTAAGATTGACAGTTCTGAAAATGGATTCACCGGAACCGAGCTGAAGGGGAGGGATTTCGTAGTCAGGATTGGTTGGTGGAATGGGCCTTCCATCAAGAGTCTCGATATGAAAACCGAACCATTTCTTTCCCTCGACATCAGCCATCAATAACCGATTGCCTGACAGATTGGTGATGCGAACGTTTGCCAGCAATGGTTCGTAGGCGATGTAGAGATTGCGCTTGATGGAGAGATCCACCAGCACCTGTGCTTTCACGGATGTTGCAAGGCAGAGTAACAGGGCAGCTCCAAGGAAGAGAGGGCAATGCCTCATGGGGGTTGAAGTCCTGTGAATCATTTCTACTCGTCAGTCCCGATGAAGTATTTCAGCGGGAACTGCTTGGTGAGTCGTGAGGGATCCGCTCGGTAATCCTGCAAATCTCCCTTGTAATAAATGGCGACGAC
>CAIJRY010000070.1 GCA_903823215.1 uncultured Spartobacteria bacterium | reverse complement strand
TCACGGAGCAATTGTATGGCGGTTACCAGACAACGGAGATTCATCGCGGAGGGGATCGGATGTCGCCACATTATCACAATTACGGTCGATGTTACGCGGAATTTCTCCAGCCTTTTCTCAAAGCGGCAGCATCAGAACGATTTACGCTTGTTGAGATTGGCATTCTCAAAGGAAACGGGTTAGCGACCTGGTGCGATTTGTTTCCCAATGCCCGAGTAATCGGCCTCGATATTGATTTGACCAATTTTCAAGCCAACCGGCCATATATGGAAAACCTTGGAGCATTCCAAAATAACAAACCGGAGATCTATGATTTCGATCAATTGAATCCGGCCAAGGCCTCCAAAATCTTACACGATATTTTGGGCGAAGATCGCGTTGAAATCGCGATTGATGATGGATGCCATTCCCTTGAGTCAATTGACATTACGTTTCTGGCAATTCAACCGTTTTTGGCGGGAAAGTTCGTATGTTTTATTGAGGACAACTTCGACACATATGATCACCTAGCACATCGATATAGACAGTATTACTGGACTACCCGTGGTGAGATAGCTGTTGCCAAAAGTCGAGAATCTTGACCCCCAATCTTGTCATGACTTTTTCCGTCATGATCACGACCAAGAACAGGTCTGATATTTTATCACGCTCTTTACGAGTGCTTCGAGACTTAAATCCCGTGCCCTTGGAGATTCTGATCACAGCAGATGGTTGCACGGATGACACGGTTGAGGAAGTTCGCCGAAAGTGTCCCACTGCGACTCTGATTGTGAACGACGAGGGTAGAGGTTCTGTCGCTTCCAGGGACCGAATGATGAGGGAGGCCAAAGGGGATCTAGTGCTCGCCCTTGACGATGATAGCTATCCCGAGCAGATGGATTGTCTCGAGACCCTGCAGAACCTTTTCGAGAAGAATCTGAAGCTCGCAATTGCCACCTTTCCCCAACGCACTGACGAGTATCCAGAAACGCTGACGCAGGAAAACTTTGGAGAGGCCCACGCGGTTCGTTCCTTCCCCTGCTCCGGGGCCTGCCTGCGAGTTTCAACTTACCGATCTCTTCAGGGATTTGAGCCGATGTTCTTCCACATGTATGAGGAGCCGGATTACGCACTGCAATGCGTGTCAGATGGTTGGGATGTCCTTTACACCCCGGCCATCACAATCAGACATCACTGGACGGGATCAGGTCGAAGCGAGCTTCGCAATCACCATCGTCATGCACGAAATGAACTCTGGAGTACGTTGATGAGGTGTCCTTTCCCTCAGATGCTCGTGATGATCGGATGGCGCATCATGTCTCAGGCAAGATTTGCTGCCAGTCGTGGCGTCACATGGATGATCCGTGAACCTCTCTGGTGGTGGGATGCGATCAAGGGGCTACCCCAAGCCATCTGCCGCCGACACCCCGTCTCATGGAATGGGTATAGGAAATGGCTGAGGCTGCCGTGATGGGGAACGCGGCCTTCGCCGCGTCAGTTGAAGTTGGGAGTTGAAGGGTGGAATAAGTACGAAAGTAAAAAGTTGAGGGGTAGCAATTTGACAAATGTAGTGATAAAGCCTACTTTACAAATTATGAAAACTATTTC
>CAIJRY010000069.1 GCA_903823215.1 uncultured Spartobacteria bacterium | reverse complement strand
CAAACCGCAGGAAAATAAAATTTTACTGGAAAAACCTGAACCAATGCTTCCAACCGAACAAATGGAGGTATTCACAAACAAAAAAGAAGCGGACAAATCGAGTGCGATTCAGAAGGAACTTGAAAAGATTGGGAAAAGAGAACCTGGTTCTGGAGTTGAAGAAGCGATGAAACTTCCAGAACCTGCAATGGGAGGAACGGTAAACGCACTGGGAAAATCAGGAAATATGCAGTTCAGCTCTGTCGATGACCTGCTTGCGTCCCCTGGGTCCGTTAAAAAAGATACGGCACCGATCCTGATGCCGACAGATTTACTTTTTGAATATGATTCTGATGCCCTGAAGCCTGCTGCTGCTGAAATTCTCACGAAACTAGGAAGTCTGATCAAAAAAAATGCGCTGGCTTCCTTTCGTATCGAAGGGCACACAGATTCCTTTGGAAGTGATGACTATAACAGGCAGCTCAGTTTGCGCAGGGCGGAAGCTGTAAAAAACTGGCTTCTCACGAAGATGGGACTTGATGCCTCAAGGATCAGTACGATCGGTTTGGGAAAGAGCAGGTTACTGGTTCCGGCGACGGGAAGTGTGGAGCAGCAGCAACTCAATCGCCGCGTCGAAATCGTCTGTTCCCTTCCGAAGTAGCCCATGGAAGGTATCGTCCCCATCGCCGAACATAGGGCTCGGATTCAGCAGGAAGTCGCCAAAAAACTGGCCGCTGTCTTGAATGCTCAAAAAGAGATACCGGTCGAGAAACTCCAAAGCCTTATCAAGAAGGAAGAGCATCGACTGAATCTTTGGCATCGGGCAGGTGGGAGCGGGAAGGAAATCGTGGAGCGCCGGACAGAACTCGTGGATATCATATTCAGAGAAATTTACAGACACAACCTGCTGACGCTAACCGGTGAAAAAGATCTAAAGGGACTCATGGTAAGTGCTTTTGGAGGCTATGGAAGGAGAGAGCTCAATCCCTTTAGCGATGTAGACATCAACTTCATCCATGCGGGGCGAAAGACGACCGAGCAAATGGAGAAAGTCATCTCAGCGACACTGTTAACATTTTGGGATTTGGGATTTAAAGTCGGACATGCAACCCGATCGGTCAAGGAGTCGATAGACCAGGCAAATGGTGATATGACAACGAAGACAGCGATGCTAGAGAGTCGCTGGCTGGCAGGTGACAAAAAGCTTTTCGAGGAGTTTAAAACCCAGTTCACCACTTTTTGCATCAAGGGACATGAAAAGGAATACATGACTTGGCGGATGGAAAACCTCCAGGAACTGCGTTCCAAATTCGGTGCGAGTGTGTTCATGCAGGAACCGAATATCAAATCGGGATGCGGAGGATTGAGATTTTACCAAAATCTCCTGTGGACAGGAATGTTCCATTCTGGAGCAGCTACAATGACCCGTCTTGTGGAGCAAAAGATACTCCGCGAACGCGAGCGCAGAGAGCTGGAGGAGGCTCATGATTTTCTGCTGCGGATACGCACCGAGATGCATTACCAGACGGGAAGAGCAGCAGACCAGCTGACACTTCAACTTCAGGGTAAGGTGGCCACGGCACTCTGCTATCCGCAGAAGAACATACTCCGCCGATGCGAGGCCTTCATGCGAGATTACTACAATCACACGCGGCAGATTTATCTCATTACCACGCTGGCGCTTGGTCGGATCAAGGAACAGCAGGAACAGCGCCACAAAAAGACCGATCTCCTTACCAAACTCATTGGGAAAGGGGCCGTGGAAAGCGTCGGCGAATTTGTGATACGCAACGGGGAGCTCTTTCCAAAGAGCCGCGACATTTTCAACCAGGAACCATCCCGTATGATGAGAGCCTTTCAGCTGATCCAGCGCCGCGGGCTGAATTTTTCGGCGGAAATGGAGGATCTTGTCAAACGACGCCTGCGCCTGATTGATCGCACCTTTCAATATAGCAAAGAGAACCGCACAATCTTTCTATCGATTCTGTCGCGCAAGGGAGAGGTCAGCAGGATTCTGCGACTCATGCATGATCTGGGATTCCTGGGAAAATACATTCCGGAATTCGAGCCTCTCACGTGTCTGGTGCAACACGAGTTTTTTCACCGCTACACGGCCGACGAGCATACACTGCGCTGTGTCGAAAAAATCGACGAGCTGCTCTTTTCGGCAGAGCCAAGATTAAAACGGTACGCGGAGATATTTAGACAGCTGGAAGATCCGGCCATGCTCTATCTGGCGATGCTTTTGCATGATACGGGAAAGTCGGCGAATACCCTTCATCACGAGGAGGCTAGTGCGATTGCAGCGCAGAGGGTCGCTCGGAGACTTCAGCTCGCACCGCAGAGGCGAAAAATGCTCATTACGCTGGTCAATGCCCATGGAGAGTTGGGAGGCGTGGCAAGATCGCGGAATCTGGAGGACTCGGCAACCGTGGAAGAGTTCGCCGAGGTGATCCGTGATCCGCTGATCCTGGAATCCCTAATGATCCTGACTTTGGCCGACGGGATGGGCACAAGTGACGAGGGATGGAGTGATTGGAAAGAACTGCTGGTGTGGCAACTCTACTATCAGGCAAAAGAATTTCTTTCCGATAGTGAAGGTTTTCGCGAAGAGCACCGGCATCGGCGAGAGGACCTTCGCAGACAGGTGATAGAGAAACTACCCGGCGACTTTCTGGAAGAAATTGAAGGGCATTTTTCAGGAATGCCGGAGCGTTACCTCACTTTCAAGGAAGCGGATGAAATCTGCAGGCACCTCAAATTGTTCAGGAGATTTTTTGAAGAAGGCCTCCATACGGAGGGCCCGCATCTTGAACCGGCCATCGAATGGATAGACCATGCAGAAGCGGGACATGCGGAGGTCATCATCTGCGGATGGGATCGGGACAGACTGCTGGAAAGAATTTCAGCGGCATTTCTGGAAGCCGGTATCAATGTTCTTGGAGCCGATATTTATACCCGTGCAGACGAACTTGCTCTCGACATCTTCAGGGTTTCCAACCATCGCAGTGAACCGCTTCCCAGAGAAAGGGCACGCAAGGCCTTCAAGGAAAAACTAGAATTATTACTTCAAGCTCCCGGCAGCAGACTTGTTCCCCTACCAAACAAAAAGATCCCTTCCTTGGTTAAACCTGATGAGGAATTACCGGTGCGTGTGCTGGTCAATAACTCATCCCATCCGACCTGCACGATCATCGAGGTGCAGGCACCCGACAGGATAGGACTGCTCTACCATCTGTTGAGGGCCATCACGCACGGCGGAATCAAGATTGAGGCGGCGCGGATCGCCACGGAGCAAAAAGCTGCGTTGGATGTATTTTATTTACAAACCAAGGAAGGGGAGAAAATCGATAATCCCAACGGACTGGCGCGATTGGAGCGGCGGATCCGCACCGCCACATCTCTTGCCGGGGCATCGTAATGATACGGACTGGTCCATGCCTCCTCATTTGGCGGGCCGGATTAAGACCGCTGCTCCTGCAACCCGGAAGGTCGTTGTTGAGCATCGCCAGCATCGCGCTCGGAGTGGCAGTGTTCCTTTCCATTACGATTGCCAACAGGGGTGCACTCGAGAGCTTTCACCATGCATTTGAACAAATCACCGGAAAGGCGGACCTTGAAATAACAGGTGAAATCCCCGAGGAGGCATTTCCTCTGGTTCAGTCGTGCGAGGGAATTGCCGCGGCCACGCCGGTGGTCGAGACGATGGTGATACTGCCCGACTTTCCAGGAGAATCCCTGCATCTTGTCGGCATCGATCCATTCACTGCGGGTGGGGTGATCGCCATTGAACCCGAGTTGGAAAAAAGCAGGGGGGAGGGTCTTGCGGAGTGGCTGGGAATCGTGCCAACCGTGGCCGTGGGTCAGGAGTTTCTGACAAGGCACAGGCTACAGGAAGGGAGCAAGGTTCGTATTCAGGGAGGTGGCACACCACAGGAAGTGAAGATTGGATTTTTAATCCGCCAAGCCACACCCGGTAACGGGCACCTGATGGCGATGGATCTGGCTACAGTGCAGGAGTTGATGAGAATGAAGGGCAAACTGAGCACCCTCTTGGTCGTGTTGAAGAAATCATCCGATCAGGAAGCTGTAATCGCGAAACTGCGGAGGATCTTGCCGGCAAGCGTCAGGATCGAACCGCCTGCTCAACGCACCAAGCAGGTGGATGTGATGCTTTCCGCCTTTCGCATGAATATTTCGGCGTTGAGCCTGGTCTCGCTTTTGGTCGGGGTTTTCTTTGTGGGCAACACGGCGTCAGCAACAGTCATCCAGCGCAGGGTTTCATTGGGCATCCTGCGGGCAACGGGTAGTGGACGGGGGTTGATCATGCTCATGGTTCTTGTTGAGGCTGGCTTCAACGGCCTTGTCGGGGGGGTGATCGGGGTGATGATCGCCCCGGTTCTCGCGGGGTTCCTGGCGGCTCCGGTTGCACAAACGGTGAGCGCCCTTTATCTGCCGGTCGAATCGCAGGGCGGATGGCCGGCAATGAGTGAATGTGTGGCTGGAATCCTTGCGGGCGTGGGCGCGGCTCTCCTTGCGGCGTGGGTTCCAGCGCGTGCTGCCGCCGGGGTGGATCCGACAAGGGTGCTTCATCCCGGAACAGCATCCGAAATTTTTCCAATGCCAGTCGGACGGCTTGCCTCCTGGGGTGTGAGCGCGCTAGTCGGGGTTTTTTTGTTTTCTTTGGCAGCCCTCTATGGCGGTCCTGCTTTTCTTGGGTTTGGGGCAGCTTTTCTGGTCATGACGGGATTTTCGCTGCTAGTTCCGGTCTTTATGATCGGCCTTGCCTTTATTCTGAGGAGATCGAGTTTCAAATTCGGACCAATCGGGAGGCTGGCTCAGGAGCAATGGCTCCGCTCTCTTCATCGAACAGCACCCACGATAGCCGCTCTGGCTGCCGCTGTTTCCATGATGGTGGGGATTACAGTGATGATTCACTCATTCAGGGGGAGCGTGATCAGCTGGACGCATCAGACCCTCAAAGCGGATCTCTTCATTGCCCCTGCTTCCAATGAACTTTTAGGACTGACGCACCTCCTCCCCGAAGGGTCCGCTGCTTGGTGGAAAAACCGTTCTGGAGTAAAAGCCATCGGATCATTCAGAGAGTTTGAGGCGCAGTCCAGCAAGGACGAAGCCGTGACGCTAGGGGTCGTCTCAGGAGTTGCGCGGGGAGACATCGATTTTCTCCATGGAAACGGTGTGGAGAAAACCCGGAAACTGCTCATGGGAACAGGGGTTGCTCTTTCCGAGAGCCTGGGAAGAAGACTGCATCTCGGCCCGGGAGACAGATTAATCCTGCAATCGGCCCACGGGGAACTTTCGTTGCCGGTTCTGGATCTCTACCGTGACTACACACGAGACCGTGGACAGGCCATGATCGGAGCAGATCTATTCCAGCGATACTGGGGAGAACAAGGCATCAACTCTCTTGCTATCGAATTCGATAAGGGAACCACACAACAGGACATCGATCGAGAGGAAGCGGAGTTTATGAAAGATTTCGGAGGAAAGGAGGCGTTTGTTTGTTACAGCAATCGGATGCTAAAACAGCGTATCGTGGCGATCTTCAACCAGACATTTGCCATAACCACCGTATTGAGAACAATTTCCATTACTGTTGCGATTGGGGGAGTGATGTTGACTCTCGGGATGCTCGTGATGGAAAGGGCAAGGGATATAGGTGTCCTCCGCTCCATGGGAGCCTCGACCGGTCAGATTATCAGGATGATGCTTGTCGAGGCCGCCTTGATAGGACTGACGGCCAGCGCAGTGGGTCTCCTCAGCGGAGCAGTTCTGGCCCTTGTACTGACCTGGGTCATTAACAAAGCGTTCTTTGGTTGGAGTATAGACCTTTCCTATCCTTGGGGTGAATTGGCGGCTGTGCCAGTCTGGATGACCGCTGCGGCACTCTTGGCCGGAGCCCTTCCATCATGGAAAGCAGCCCGAATCTTGCCCACCACGGCGCTGCGCATGGAATAACGGGTGGCAAAAAAAATGCGTTTTTATAAAAAAAGATGTTGCATGCGCAGCGAAAACCTATAAGATCAACTTATTGAAAGATTGTTCTGGGGGGAACAACAGGCCGTCGTACCTTTGGTGCGGCGGCCTGTATCTTTTACAGGCACGGTGAGGATCCCTACCAACGACAGTAGTTTTTGTGGCTTTTCGTGGCCTTCCCCAACGGCTTGGGCATAATGACAGTTCATTTCATGCACCATGGCCTCCAGCTTGATTAACGAAGAAAAGCACGATCACATTCCCGCCCGCTCTGGGACCCCTTCTGCATGGAAAGCCCTGATCATCGTGGCTGGAGTGATGGTGGCAGTGATTTTTTTTGACAGTCTGGTCTGCGGGGTACTCCGAGTCGCCTTGGCCGGCATTGCATGGAGCAAAAGCACAGAACTCTCCATCGACCATCTCTCCTGGAGAGAAAACGGTACGATTCAGGCACAGGGAGTGGCCCTGAGGTTTGGTTCCCGCAAGCACCGCAGTTCATGGAAAAGTGACTGGGTTGAGATTCAGCTTCCAACGCTCGGCAGGTTGCTTGGTTTTTCCAAAGAACAGCAGCCTCATTTTATCCGCAGTGTCTTCCTTGGCAGATCAAAGCTTCTGCTCGATCGGCGGACAGAGGACAAGGGAGAGACGGAAAGTGCCGCAGTACTCCAAGGGGCGGAAAAAGCCCGCATGAACTACTCCATTCCGTGGATAAAATTATTGCCGGATGCCCTGACCATTTGGCCGTTCGATCTAGTGGTTGTTGGAAACAACTATCGAGCCTCGATCTCGAATCTATCCATTTCCCTTCCTGATCGTTGGGCCGGAAGAGTCGCATATTCCGAAGCGGTCTTGGATCTTGGCTCTGCCCATCATGTCTTTACGGCGGCTTCGGCCACAGCCAACTGGAACGGAACAACCCTGCTGCTCGGCAACCTTGAGCTTGTCCCGGAATTGAAGATCGAGGAAATAAGCCTCACGCCGCTGAGTAGCCGGCTGGAATTCGGACTGAGGGGATCTGCGGGAGCGGGTCTTTTGCGAGGGGATGGCTCTCTGGGGATTGAAGGGAATCAAGTTTCGGTATCTGCCACACTCGTGGGCGAAAACCTCCGCATGGGAACGCTTGCGATGTTGATAAAAAAAGGAGATCAGCGCGCCAGTGGAACAATTAGACAGGGCCGGCTCACCTTTCGTGGGGATCCTGGCCGTCCCCTGGAGAGCGACAGCTCCGTGCGACTTGTTGCCGATGACTTCCGATGGGAAGGCCGGGGTTGGGATTCTCTGAGGCTTGCCGCTACCCCGACCGGTCGGGTTTGCAGACTCTCTGAACTGCGCCTTCGTCAGAAGGAAAACGAAGTGGAGGCCCGGGGTGAAAGCAAACTTCCAGAGGACTGGCACGATGCCCTCAGGGCGCCTTTCATCGCATCCTTTCATGCCGATCTTGATGATGCCGGAGCCTTGGCGGCCTTGGCCGGGCCGGAGTTTGCCCAGCTTTCCGGCGCTCTCTATTTTGAGGGTACGGTCAAGGGAGCCCAAAACAAAGCCGAGGGATATTGCAACCTTACGAGCTCGGGAATGAAAATCCGGAGACTGCCCGTTGATTGGCTTAAGGGTTGTCTTCTCTTTGAAGGAGAAAAAACCCACCTCAGTAATCTGGAGGTTTGGAGCGGGAAAGACCGCCTGATGATGGAAGGGCGTGTGGGAAACAGCCTCCCCCATGATTATGCAGCCACCGCTCAATTTGCTGTGGCCAACCTCACCAAAAGCCTTGCCCTGCTTGGAATTGCCACGGCTACCCAAATCGGTGGCGGATCTGCCCAGGGAGGATGGACCGGGGATGGCTCGGTCAAGGGGCACTCGGGGACATTTCAAGCCAAAGTCAACGACTGGATCAGCCCCTGGACAGCGGCGGGAATGTCGGGAAACTTTGAAGGGTCGTATTCCCCGGGCCGACTCTATTGTTCCCAAGCGGAGTTTCAGGCGCAGGACCTGCGTCTTGGACTTCAGTTCTCTGCATCGCCAACACGGGTGGAGGCCAAATCGATCGTTGCCACAAGAAAGGGAAAACCCGACCCGCTGGTTCAGGGATCGGTGTCGCTACCGGTAAACGGGCTTGCCCTGTGGCAAAGCGGGGATCTTATTTCCACGCTTGGCATGAAGGAGGCCCTCGCTCTTCAGCTTGATTTGAATGGCATCAAGGTTGAGGAACTTGCCAACCTTCTTGGACAGAAAACACCCTTTACCGGAACCCTTGAGGGTAAAATCTCCGCGAGTGGCACGCCGGAAAATCCCGAGGTTCATAGCGTGTTAAAAGCAACCAGGCTGACATTCCCCGATGCCTCGGCCAACATGGATGTCACATGGAGCTTCGAAGCAAAGGGAGGAAGGGCCACGACGCAGCTCATTCAGGAGCCAGCAAATGCATCGCCGCTCATGTTGCAGGCCGAAATGCCCTTCCGGCTCAGTGCCGATAACGGAACCCTTCATCTCGCCGAGCCAACGGCTGCGATTCATGCGGTCGCCTCTCTGCATCATGTCCCCGTAAGCGGATGGTTGCCGCTCTTGAGCGGGCTTCCGCTCGAGATGCGTGACGGCGTTGTGGATGGTTCTCTCAACCTTGAAGGAACGCTCTCCCAGCCTTCAGTGAAAGGAACCATCGCTCTTACTGCCAGGGAAGCCGGAATCCAGGGACTGACCCCCCTCAACAGGCTTGAGTTACCCATCGAATGCACCCTCTCAAAGGCAGTGATTTCTGGCGGAAAAGCATTTCTCGGAACAAACCCTGTAACCCTCGGGGGTGAATTGGATTGGAGTGGCAACCCGCTATCGGCCCGGCTCGACCTCGCAGGAAAGGAGCTTGCCTTTCCTACTCTTGGCGGAGTGGAAAGCCGCGGTGATGCAGAGATCGCCATACAATCTCGCGGAACCAATGTCGCGACTCTTAATGGGACGCTGATGATTAGGAAACTGAGCGGTGCTCTTCCCTCACTTGGAACCCCCACATTCATTCCTCCTGGTATCCAGTTGCAGAGGATCTTTGACTTCAACCCTGTCTTGGGAAACAACGCCTCCGTGACCCTCAATCTTCTGGCAAAAACGGACGGGATGCTGCCTCTACTGAGTCCTAAAGGAACCGGGATCGCGCAAATACAGGCAGATCTTCATCTGCAAGGATCTTTCAATAATCCCCGCTGGAACGGAAGCTTCGTCGCCAAGGATATGGAGTTGGAGTTGCCAGCGGGCCGCTTTGGGATTCCGACAGCCACGATTCAATCTGACGGCACGAACGAGCAGAGTTGCTCGTTCACGGCCTACGGTTTGACGCATCAGGGTTTTTGTACAATTCAGGCTGATGGATCCACTCGGAACATCTGGGTCGAGGCACCCGTTCCCTCAACAGGGATCACTGAGGGAGAGATGATCTTGGCACTGGCCACTTCCGAAAAATCAGGCAAAGCCGGCACCCCTCCGATTTGTCAATTGACGGCATGGATCAGACAGCAGACGCTGTTTCCGCTGCCGCCGGTCGGCTGGATCGGAAGGAGGAACGAGCAAGCTGCTACAGGATCGCTTGGATTTTACGGTAGTCCATGGATAATCTCCACCCGTCTGCCTGCAGGAAGCAACCCCTTGTCGGCGACCCCTGCCGCATCTAAAAACTGAGTATGGAAAGCATGACCGGCCACGGCCGAGGAACAGCAACAAAGAAAGGCTGGCGAGTCACGGTGGAGTGCAGCTCTGTGAATAGGAAGGGAATTGAGATAGCGTTTGCATTACCCAAGCAGATGAACCCTCTGGAGCCGCGTCTTCGTGAGCTGGTACTCGGGGTGCTCAGCCGTGGAAGGGTCAATGTTTCGGTGGTGCTCGAAAATTCAGGGGCTCCGGATGAACAGAGCATCATCGACAAGGAAGCTGCCCACCGTGCTCTTCGCGAACTACGTGCCCTCCGGGATGAGCTCTCTCTCCCTGGAGAAATATCGCTGGAACTCCTGCTTCGCTCGCCGGGAGTGCTGAAAACCTCGGTGGAAGCAGTACCTGTGGCCGAAGAACTTTGGCCCGCAGTGGAGAGTGCTCTTGCCCAGGCGCTGGAACGCCTTTGCTTCATGCGACGCAAAGAGGGAATGCATCTTGTCGCCGATTTGCTCAAGCGGGTGCGACTGCTGGAGAACGCCGCCAAAGCCATCCGAGTCCGGGTGCCTGCGGTTCAGGGGCAACGCCGCGAACAACTCAGGGGAAAACTTGAGGAGCTTGGGGTCTCCGTTGCAGCGAGTGATCCCGCAGTGGCCCGCGAGCTTGCGCTGATGGCCGAGCGGAGCGATATCACCGAGGAGTTGACAAGACTGGAAAGCCATTTTGCCCAATGCCGAGAAGCGCTGGCCGGCACGGTGCCGGCAGGTCGCACCCTTGATTATCTTGCTCAGGAAATGTTTCGGGAGTTCAATACTTTGGGCAACAAAGCCGGGGATGCGGCTATCTCACGACGGGTCGTGCAATCCAAGGCGGAACTCGATAGAATTCGCGAACAAGTCGCAAACCTTGAGTAATTCCATCCTCCATTTTCACCGTACGGGCATACTCTTTGTCATTTCCGCCCCCTCGGGGGCAGGAAAGACGACCCTCTGCACGGCACTCAGACAGAAGCCCGACTTTGTCTGGTCTGTCTCCTGCACGACCCGTCCTCCACGCAACGGGGAGATCGAGGGAGAGGATTATCATTATCTTTCGGAACACGAATTCAGTAGACGGCTGGATGCCGGTGAATTTCTGGAACACGCCGAGGTTCACGGCAATCGCTACGGAACCTTGAAAGGCCCCGTGCTGGAAAACCTGCATAATGGCATTGATGTCCTCCT